>JAHLWH010000084.1 GCA_019058015.1 Promethearchaeota archaeon
GCGGTGATCCTTTCTGGGACTGTAATTTGTGTACTCTTGCTGTTAGTGGAGGGTCGATCGTGGCGTGTGCGATAATACTTGTTGCTAGTATATATACGTTTTCTTTCGATGTTTTTTTCTGGTGTATAGACGCTTTAGTATTGTTTGAAAACCTTTTCGGTGCTCTTTTTGTTTGTATAGCGTTAGGTTGTTGCTAATGATATATTTGTAAATAGGTGATTGTAATAAATACAAAAGAAAAGATCAAGAATTTTTGGAAAGCCTATAAGAAAAACAGTATATGGGTTAGTATTGGAAATTGTATGGGCTTAACATTTATGAATTGGGTGTTATTTTATTTCGGAATTATAGATTTGATGATGGCGATCTTTCTTACAGTTTTGTTCCCACTAATGATATTTTTCGTATATTATGGTAGAAAATCAAAACACAAATTGATCATTTTTAAAATAACATTGGTAGGAGGTTGCGGATATGTTTTCGGTCTTATTCTATGGATTTTTCTCGGCTATGTACTTATTGCTGCTCCTTGGGCTCCCTTACGAATTTTGATTTTGGACGCAGTGTTAAGAGGTAGAATTTTCCTCCTCCTCCTACCTACTTTATGTGTAATTGCTGGATACATAATGTATAGAATAGGTAAAAAAAGAGAATGGAGACTTCCTTCGAGTGATTATTTTGAAAAATAAAAATCTAAATTTCTACTTTTTTTTTTAATTATTTTAGAGTTAAAATAAAATTAAAAAAGGGATTTCTGTTATGGATTTTTGTCTTTTAGTAAATAAGATAAAAAATCGAATTGAGACAATTGTCTCTTAACGATCTTAAAACTCTTTAATAGTAATGAAATAGATCGTCTTCTAGCTTCTCTTCTTTAGATTTCATATCTTTTCTAGGTGTAAGCTTAACCTTTTTTTTTCCTTCTTTTAATTCCTTAATTATGTCTTGTTTTACTTCTTGTTTTAATTCACTCATAAAATCCTTAAACTCTTTCACTCCATCGTCTAATTCTTCAGTATCCTCTTCAGATTCTTCTATTTCTTCAGATTCTTCTGACTCTTCATAATTTGAATCGTTAAACGTTACACTACATTCATACTCATTACTCATTTTTGAGTAGCTCTATTATTTCTTCTAATAAATCTAGAATTGAATCCAGCTTCTCGTTAAGGACGACTGAACTTACACTAGGTTTTTGAGTAAGAATAGGAGATTTCTCTACTTCAAATACCCAATTTTGCACATAGATTGTATCTGGTACGTCTGGTCTTATTCCTATTGCTTTCTTAGGATACCATTTTTTAGATCCATCTTTCAAAAGGTATTGACGAGCTTTCTCAGATTCTTTAATGGGAGCAATTATTTCAATCTTTTTGCTCATTCTTAAATCTCTCCACATTTAGAATCATAAAAAAACTCGGATCGTTATCCATATCTCTCTGGACTAATCCAGTGATATACTCCTTAATTGGGACGTCTCTATAAGCACAAAACCTCTTCAATTTGTTCTTAAACGCTCTACTTACGTTAATTGTTGCAAATTCTGATATTTTAAATCTCCTTTACTTTCTTAAATTTGAATTTTGAATCAGGTATTAGTTCCGCTTTATCAATTGGACGACTTCCTATTTGGTGATTCCATTTACTTTTTGAGAGCTTGAATAATTCCTTTCTTCTATACGTTCCGCTACTTTTTACCTTTTCAGCTTCCTTAAGAGCTTTCTTTACAGCTTTAGGAACTTCTTTCTTTACTCGTTCATATAACTCTGGTAATCTCTTTAGCTCTTTCGCTAGCAATTTATTCTCTACTTCAAGCTTTAATATTGTAGCTTCAAGATCACTAAGCATATTGTAAAATATGAGAGGATCTAAAACCTTAAGATCTAGCTTCCTAGCTATGTCATCTAAAAGTACTTTAATCTCCCAAACGCCATCATTAGGATCTAAGAATCTAGTACTATGTAATCGTTGTAATGTATCTAATCTTAGAAGATCAAGCTCTATATCGAGTTTTAATTCTTTCTTTTGTTCATAATTCATACTTGTTGTTACACCTTGTTGTTTGTATTTTAATTAATTTAATGTGAGTAGTAATAATTATTATCTCTATGAGAAAATGTTTCTTAAAATGAAGATCTATATGGTTTTATTACTACTCCTTATTACATACTTACGAGAAGATCTATATAATGATTGTGTTTTTCTATGAATGAACAATTTAACACATATCAGATCTACAATAGAAGTTATCTTAGAATCTGATCGGTGTATGTATCTTAGTCTCTTATTTAATACTCCATATATCAATAATCGTCTATTTGATCTAAGAAATATTCCATTCGTCCAATAAAGATTCACTATAAGCTCTTAATTGGTCAGAAAGTAATAATATTGATTTTGTAATTATTAGTAGCGGATCGGTATAAATTGTCTTTCAAGCTAGGTAAAATATGCAAAAGATCACATAAGAGATCTCCTCTAAATAGTCTCTATGTATGATTAGAAGGTTTTTTAAAGTAAATGTGAAAAATAAAAAGCTAGCTTTTTTCCTAAATAAAAATAGCTTATAATTTATAAGTTCGATCACTCAAATAATCACCTTCAGCTATTAAATGATCACTTTCAGCTATATCAAAATTTTATAGTTTTTCTCTATTTTTCTTCTATAAACTACAACAAATTTAATGTTTTTTATATATAAATTAAAAACTATTTAATTTTAATTCAAAATTTGATTAGGAAAAATCTCTCGTTATAGACTTGGGAGATTCATTATAGGTCTCGGGGTTGGCTTTGGATTGATTAGCTTAATAATATTTTTAGTTACTGGGATAATTGAGGGCACTTTAACCGAATTTTTCATAGAATTAATAACAGAGTTAATCGTTTTAAAGGGTGGTTTTGCCTTTGTTGGAGTTCTTCTTACATTTTTTTCTAGAAGGCAATTAAAAAAGGAAGAAAAAGAAGATTAAATTTACATTTTTTTTTAATTTTTAGCATAAAATGTAGGAATTAAAATATTCTCATAAACAAATAGAATTTAAATATTAACGCAATTTACGTTAAATATATTTTTTAGCAATTAAATATTCAGCAGATAAAACTCCACCTCGCCCTGCGCCTAACTCAGTATTATGACTAAGAACAGTAAATTTTAATCCGTTAGTAAAATTCGTCTTTTCTATTCCACCAACATAAGTTATCATCCCCGTTTTTTCATTCCCTTTATTCTCAAGGTCGATTCTTGGTTGAGGTCGATAAGGGTCATCGAAAACCTTTATTGGGTGTTCAGGAGCATTTGGTAAATCTAGACCGGCTGTTTGTCCTTCAAAATCTCTCAATGTTTGTTTAATTTCTTCAATATCTTCAAATTCCTTAACTGTTTCTATAAAAACACTTTCCATATGACCATTTATAGAGGGTACTCGATTACACTTACAATCGATTAAAAATTCAAGATCATGTATTTTATCCTCAATTATTGTACCAAAAATCTTCTTAATCTCTCTCATTACTTTTCTTTCCTCCCTTTCTATATGAGGAATAACATTTGCAACTATGTCATAGCTAGCAACACCAGGATAACCTGCTCCTGTAATTGCTTGCATGGAAACCATATGAACACTTTTAATACCATATTTTTTTAAAATAGGATATAATGAAATTGCCAATCCGATAGCTGTGCAATTAGGACCAGGAACAATAAAACCTTTCCACCCACGTTTCTTTTTTTGAATATCTAAAATTCTATAATGCTCTCCATTAACAATAGGTAAAAAAATTGGAACATCTTCTTCATATCTATAAGTAGCTGCTGTACTTATCACAGGTTTACTTGTTGCAATTTCACCCTCAATCTCTCGAGCATACCCTGAAGGAATTGCAGAAAAAACAATGTCAATTGAATTTAGATCTAAATCTTTAATATCAGTAACTGTCATTTCTTTTATTTCCTCTGGATATTTATAACTCGTAAAGCCCCTGATTGATTCCCCAAATTTTTTGCCAATCGAGGCGTGTCCATGCAATGATATGATTTCAAACCAAGGATGTCCTATTAATGCTTCCATAAACTGTTGTCCCGCCATTCCAGTAGCTCCAATTACACTCGCTCTATATTTTTTAGGCATAATTCTTCTCTACTCAAATTTGAACTTAATAAAATTTAAAAAATACTATATTATTTTATTTTTGAAGAAAATATTTAAAACTTATTTTCTATTTATATTATTAGCAAAAATTTCTAACTGGGTTAAATTAAATCTCTTAAAAATTTTCCCAATTTAGTGTGAATTTTTGAAAGATTGAGGTATAGGTGATAAAGATAGTAGATTCCATAGCACTTCTTGAATCACAAGCTGAAGCATTTGAAAATAAAGCAAAAATAGAGATGAGAAAAAAGAATTACGGAGAAGCCATCTTATTTTTTGAAGAGGCTGTAGATATCTATCTCAAATTAAATTGGGATGGAAAAATAAAGATGTTAGAAAAAACAATTGAACGTCTTCAAAACGTTATTGGGTTTGAAAACAACAATCACTTAAACTCTGATTTTATCAATATTAAGCAAGAAATAGAGAATAAATCAAATAATCTAACCAAAACACAAGAAGTACCAGAAGAAATTAAACAGAAACTTGCAAAAATCGAAATGCTCGAAAGAAAAGCAGATAATGATGAGATACAAGGGAATTTGAAAAGAAGTTTTGATAGGTATCAATTAATCTTGGAATTAACAACTGATATAAATTCTTTAGAACAATTTAATTTTGAAAATAAAATTGTAGGAATTAAAGAGAAAATAAATAAATTGACTGAAAGATTAAAGTCCAATTTATAAAAAAAAATTTATTCTTTGTGTTCTTTAATATTTTAGATATAATGATTAATCCTTTCGCAAATTTTTATCGTGTCCCGACATCTCAAGAACTTCTAGATATTGCTTTTAGTAGAGCTATGAAAAGTAGTGCGGCAGTATCAAAAAATGCCCCTAAAATATTAAAAGCAAGAAAAAAAGAAATTAAAAGAATTCAAGTCGCAATCAAAGAAATTATAGATAGAATATTAAAAATTATTAAAATGGTCCCGATTATCCAGGAAATACCCGAATTCTATCGAGAATTGGCCTCATTAATCGTTAATACTGATGAATTAAGACTATCTCTAGGAAAATTAAATGGTATATTGCCTATCTTAAGTAAAATTGAAAAAGATTATAAAACTCGAATTAAAAATTCAGAAATCCCCAAAGAAGCTGCGAAATATAGACGAGCAGTATTTGGAAGAATATCTTCAATAATAAACAAACAAAGAAAAAGTTTAAATTATTTAAATGAAATTAGAGGAGAATTAAGAAGAATACCCTCTATTGATTATGAAATTCCTTCAATAGTTATTGCCGGATATCCTAATGTAGGAAAGAGTAGTCTTGTAAGATTAATTTCGTCAGGAAAACCAGATGTTCAACCATATCCTTTCACAACTAAAAAGATCATTATCGGACATCATATAGTAGAAAAAAACTATGATATGACTAAACTCCAAATAATTGATACTCCAGGGATCTTGGATAGACCTATGTTAAAAAGAAATAAGATTGAATTGCAAGCAATACTAGCTCTAAACTTGATTTCTGATGTTATAATTTTCATATTTGACCCTACTCCAGCTTGCGGATATGATATTGATTGTCAGGTGGATTTATATTATGAAATTTGTGATAATTTCTCCAAAGATGGCAAAATACCAATTATCATAGTTTTTAATAAAATGGATCTGGCTAATGAGGAGGAAATTCAATTTTTAAAGAATAAATTAAATTTAAATAAAAATGATTTTTTTCTAATTAATGCTTTAATAAAGGATGAAAATGTAAAAGAACTACTTGAATTCGTAATAAATAAATTGATATAATCTAAGTCCTCCTATTTAAGATATTATTGATTTTTTCTATTTTTTAAAAAAATAAAGTAAAGCTATATATATGAGAAAAATAAATGTATTTTCGATATATCAAAAACCCATTACTATCCTTAAAACAATGCAACTAGAAATTAAATCACTTTACAAAAGTTTTTTTAATTTTGTTATTTGGGATGTCATTAAACCATTATTTAGTGGATTATCAATTAATATTCCTTATAATGAATTAAAAAAATCTGTTGGTAAGGTTTTTGTGGAGGGAGCTTTACATTATAAAGTCAATTACGACAATATTTTGGAAATATTAAAAAAATCTAATCTCCCAAGTGCTACTATAGATTATATTATTGATTTATTATCAAAATTTGCTAACCAATTAGATAGTTACTTCTTAAAAAACGTAAATGATATAAATTCAGTATATAAAGGTAAAGAGCTCGAGAATATTTTACATGATTTTAATAATATTATTAATGAATACATCTTAATTTCCTATTTCGATTTAATCGTATTAAAACAAGCAACTTCTTTACTCGTTTATGCATCTGATCTTTCCTTAGCAGATATATATCGATGCAGAATGGAATTTACAGAGCTACTTAGATCAGCTTTAATTAAAGATTCATCGTTAATAATTGCGGAACTACTAGAATCGATAAGAGAAAAATTGAGTAGTATTACTGATAACGAAAAAATAATTAATTTAATTATGATTCAATTAGCTAGTTTTTTTGAGTGGTTAGTATCTTCTGATGATTTTAACACAATTATTCCCATAATGAAGGAAATTCTCTCGCATGAAGTTATTAATTACCATCAAGTTTCTTCATTAATTCCATCTAATAATGTAAATATTATAACTGAATGGTTAAAACAACAGGTAATTGAATTACCAATAATTCTTTTACAAAAATCATTATCTAATGATTTCACATATGAATGTGAGAACTTAAAACATGATATTTTAGAGATTTTCAAATTATTTATAAACGGAACAATAACATATGATATTCTCGAAAAGAGATTACAAGAAGTTGGAAAAAAATTAGGTTTGGAAAAATTATATAAAATTGAAGAAAATATTTTTGAATTTTTAGAATTAGATCAATCCCTAGATTTAGTGAAATCTTACACTATTCAAAAGATACGCACAAAATTCAACTTTATTTTACCAAGATTTCAAAAACGAGAAAATGATCAAAAATATATTGAACAAGTAAATTTTATCATTCTTTATCAAATTTACAATAATAGTTTAACCTATTGTAAGTTTATTGAAGAAGAAAAAGCCATTGACCCATCATTAAAAAGATTAATCCAATATATTAAGAGCAAGATTCAAATTACCGAGACTTTATATATCTAGATGATGATTCTTTTTTTAATTTCACAATGGCTATAAAAAATTAAAATATTTTTTGTGAATAGTTGAAAATATAAATGACAGACAAGAAATATTTGTTAGGACTTGACATTGGAGGGGTAAATACTAAAGCCGCGCTAGTGGAATTTGATAATAAAACATTAAGCAAAATTCTTACTGCTATTAGGTATTACCCATTTTGGGAAAAAACCATAAAAGAATTACCTAATATGCTAAGAAATTTAAGCACACAACTGTTAGAAAAGAGTAATATTGATATCGATGATATAAATAAAATTGCAGTTACTATTACAGCCGAGTTGTCTGACGCTTTTCAAACTAAAAGGGAAGGGATTCAAACCATCTTAAAGGCGCTAAAAAGAGTCTTCGAGTCAGATAAAATAATGGTGATCAACAATCAAAATATATTCCTTAAAGTTCAAGATGCGTTTGAAAATTATCTAAAAGTTGCTGGAGCAAATTGGGTTGCAACAGCTCTATTTATCGGCTTTTATAAGCCGGAATGTATTTTAATTGATGCTGGTTCAACAACTATTGATCTTATCCCGATTAAATATGGAAAACCTCAAACAATTGGTAAAGATGATGTTTCAAGAATAATGAATCACGAATTAATTTATACTGGTGCTTTAAGAGCAACCATTCCCTCAATAACTCATTTTGTTCCATTTAAGGGAAAAAATTGTAGAATTTCATTTGAAAAGTTTGCATTAATTGCAGATGTTCATCGCATTTTAGGGCATATTACCGAAGAGGAATATACTTGTGATACCGCAGATGATCGTTCTAAGTCCTTTGATAATTGCTATGCTCGACTTTCACGTATTATATGCAGTGATTTAGAGCAAATTACAAAAGATGAGTTGAATTCAATTGCCAACTATATATATCAAGCTCAGCTTAAAATTATTATGGATGAAATTCAATTGTTTATGAAACAAACATCTTATAGACTGCCAGATTTAACGAAAAATCCATTATTTATTACAACGGGTTTAGGTGAGACATTTTTAATAAATACTGCGCTAAAAAATTTGGGATATAATAATATGGTAAGCTTTTCAGACATAATCAAGTTTCCAGATAACGTGATATCCTCCGCTATTGCTGTTGCGGGGGCATTAAATCTATTTATATAAAAAAATGTTGATATTTATAGATGATTGATAATGTTCTTCTATTTAAAATCGGAGGAAAAATAATCGAGAACAAGACTGATTTAGATAATACTATCTCCCAATTACGTGCCATTAAAGAAATTAAACCGTCGATAAAATCAATAATTTTAATCGCTGGAGGAGGTTCTGAAGTCGATAAAATCCGAAAAGCTTATGAAAGAGGTGAAATAGATGATGAGATTGCGCATTGGCAAGCAATTAAAATTATGGATCTGAATGCTATAAAAATTCAAGATCTCAATAAAGATTTTACTATGGTTGATTCTTTCGCTGAATTAACAAGGCTAGTGTCGTTGTCTGGACAGTTTAAAATAATTAATTTTCCAACCTTTAAATATCAAAAAAGAAATGATAAGCTTCCTCATAACTGGGAAGTTACTTCAGATTCGATTTCATATTTTATAGCCAGTAAATTGAATCTCTTAAAATGTTTTTTAATTAAAGATATGGATGGAATTTATCTCAAAGACGGTAAAAAAATAATAAAGAATTTATCAATAAATAATTTTCATAAATTTCAAAAAAACGATCTTTTATTCAATCCTATAAAAATTAATAGAATTACTGGAATGCCTATATTAAAAAAGAGATCTACGCCAATAGATTCTTACTTATTAAACCTGATAAAAAAAAATAAATTAGATTGTATTATATTAAATGGAAAAAAGCCATCTACAAATATTACAAAATATTTTCAATCTATAAACGAAGATGAGAAAGTTTTTACAAAATTATATTTTGAAAATTAAATATTTTTAGCATTACTAAATATCTTTTTAAAGCATATGCAGCAAGGTATTCCTATAACTATTTTATTTTTATAATTTTTTGAATTATCCATTAATTTCAACAAATTTTCTCTTAAATTTTTCGCAAATTCAGTTTCTTCAAAATAAAATCTCATTAAATCATCTTTATGATTTTCTCCTTTACATATCGGACAAATAGAATAAAATTTTAAGAAATTATCACAAATTTTCTTTTCTTCATCAGATAAGGCTTCATAGTCCTGATTAACAGCATATGTATCTTCAAATAATATTTCTTGTATTCTTTCAATATCTGCTAACATTTGCTCTCTAATCCAAGTTATGGTATCAATCTCTCCCTCATGATTTTCCTCTGATTCAAATGGATTCGAAGAAAAATAAGACATATCCATAAATATCTATATTTTTTGAAATTATAAACTTATGAAAAACAGGTTATTAATATGAACCATTAAAATTAAGTAGTTTTTTATTCATATATAAGAAAATGGTCATAAAACATATAAAAGAAACCGAATTTCAAACAAGTTCTGAAATGACGGTCTAATGGGCTTATTTTAATATCATCTACTACATATGTATAGATTTATACGTTTTTCAATTTCGAATTATACAGAGAGATAAATCGATTTATACAAAGATATAAACTTGTGAAAAATGATAAAAGCAAGGTTTAGAAAAGTGCTTGGCTTCGCTTGATTCCAAATGGACAAGTTTAATAGAGAATCTTATACTAAAAAAAGAAATTAGTAAAGGAAGTATAGCTGGTTCATCCTAATAATATTGAGTTTATATAAACTTTAAACGAATAGTTAAATAGTTCAAAGAAGATAAAATTTTTAAGATCAAAAATATATCTGTCCAAAAAAAAATAAATAAAAATATTAAGTGATTAGTATAATGAGTGAAGAAAACGAACAAAAGCAGAGTAAAATCCAAGTGAGAAGAATTGGAAAACGTAATATTTTGTCCATTCTCTTCTTAGGAACCGCAGGACAAATTGCCTGGGTTGTTGAAAATAGCTGGTTCAATACATTTGTGTACGATCGGATTACGACCGATCCAACACCGATTGCGTGGATGGTAGCAGTAAGTGCAATAACTGCTACTCTTACCACAATTTTAATGGGCGTTCTTAGCGATCGAACTTCTGGGAAATGGGGTAAAAGAAAACCTTACATTGTCTTTGGATACATTCTTTGGGGCGTAATAACAGCAATCTATCCAATGATAGAATGGATTCAAACGATTGGGATTGCTGTTATAATGGTAATCATTACCGATGCAATCATGACCTTTTTTGGCTCAACGGCAAACGATGCTGCATATAATGCTTGGATAACGGACATAGGACATTCGAGTAATCGTAATCGAATACAAAGTATTAATAATATAACGGTATATATTGCAGCTATGATTGCATTTGGTGCTGCAGGAGTAATTATAGATATCTTTGGGTATTTCGTGTTTTTCTACATTCTAGGGGGGATAGTAACTTCCACTGGTTTGATTGCTGCATTTTTAATTGAATCTACTCCAATAAAAAAAGATGAAATTAAATTTGAAAAATCATTACTCAAAGAATTTGCTGATCTCATGAATCCTAAAATTCTGAAAGAAAATCGCATTCTTTTCTTACTGTTTCTGTGCATGGCTTTAGCGGGTATAGGAAGCCAAGTTTACATGCCTTACCTCTTCATATTCATGGAAAATTACGTTGGGTTCTCAAAAACGGAACTAGGTCTTTTTATGGCGCTTTTCTTGCTTCTCACGATAGTCGTATTGGTTATTGTGGGTATTTTTAGTCATCGATTTAACCGCAAGACTTTGGTCGTAATTGGCTCGATCTTGGGGGCAATAGGAACGATTATATTAGGGTTTACATCATTTCTAGTTAAAGGAAATAGTTCTCTAGCAGTAGTGATATTCCTCCTTTATTTTGTGGCAACGATACCAGCGCTAATATCTCAAGTTGCGCATGGAGGGTGGCTTCTTGATAAATATCCTGAAGGAGATATCGGAAAATTTCAAGGCATTCGCATGATTTTCATGGTTCTATTACCCATGGTTATAGGAGCTCCGATTGGATCGGCTATCATAAGCACATTTGGAATCCCTATAGCTGATGGATACATTCCAACACCTGAGATATTCATTTTTGGAGGGCTAATTTTGATATTGTCGGTGATTCCAATATTATTTATTAGTAAATCCGAAGGAAAAATAAAACTTGATTAATTTTAGTGATTTATCAACATTTTAAAATATTTAAATGGGAAAAATCTTGAATTCATTAGAAAAAAAAGAGATTCCAAGACCAGAATATCCCAGACCGCAATTTGTTAGGAAAGATAATTGGATAAATCTTAACGGAGAATGGAATTTTGCCTTTGATGATTCAGACACGGGCTTGAAAGAAAGATGGAACAAAAAGGAACAAAAAGGTAAATTTGACAAGAAAATTGTCGTTCCGTTTTGCTTTCAAAGCAAGTTGAGTGGAATAGAAGATACATCTTTTCACGATATTGTTTGGTACCGAAAAGAATTCGCAGTACCCGAAGAATTTATGAATGGAAGAGTTTTATTGAACTTTGGAGCAGTAGATTATTCCTGTGCCGTTTATTTAAATGGGGAATCAATAGGAACGCACGAAGGTGGATATATCGGATTTACTTTAGATGTGTCCGATTTTATAGAAAAAAACAACGTCCTCGTTGTAAGAGTAAAAGATCCGAGTACAGATTTAGAGATACCTAGGGGAAAACAATTTTGGTACGAAAAATTACAACGCATTTTCTATCCTCGCGTCACTGGGCTCTGGCAGACAGTCTGGTTAGAAGCCGTTTCCAGAGATTATCGCATTGAAGGGTTGAAATTAACCCCAGATGTGGATAAATCTAATATTATCATTGAGTGTGAAGTTGATGGAGTTGGAGTAGGTTTCCCTGAGCTATCCTTATTAGCAGAAATATTTTTTGAGAACGATAAAATCAACGAAATTGATATCAATCTAAATTCTCTTGGAAATGTAAAAATAAAAAGGGATAAAAAGTTAATCAAGGCGAAAGGTCGTACCGGAAAGTTGGTAAATCCTAATCGATTTAAATTTAAAATCTCAATTCCTAAAGACGCATTACATTTATGGGATGTAGAAAACCCCAACTTGTATGATATTATAATAAAGATATGTAATAAATCGTCAAAAGAAATTCATGACGAAGTAAAGTCCTATTTTGGCATGAGAAAAATTTCTTTATCGGAAAGCCCAGAAGATATATCAAAACTGAACGATGAGCAAAGCGATATAACGAGTTTTAATCGACAAGTTCTATTGAATGATTCACCAATCTATCAAAAATTATTTTTGGTTCAAGGATATTGGCCAGACGGTTTATATACAGCGCCTTCAGACGATGCAATAAAGTTAGACATACAATATATAAAGGGTTTTGGGTTTAATGGATTAAGAACTCATCAAAAAGCGTTTGATCCCAGGTTTTTATATTGGTGCGATAAAATGGGCGTGCTGGTTTGGGGCGAAATAGGAAACGCTTATCAATTCTCTACACGATCTCAACTAAGATTAATCAACGAATTTGCAGCTGAAATAGAACGAGATTATAACCACCCTTCGATCATTGCCTGGACGGTTTTAAACGAATCTTGGGGCGTCCCCGGAGCAGATAGAGATGAAAGAAAGAGAGATTATACACTTTCTTTATATTACTTGATGAAATCTATTGATCCAACGCGCCTTATTGTTGATGATGATGGCTGGTTTCATTGTGTAAGCGACATGTGCACAATACATTATTATTCGGCGGGTGAATTCATTCCTAAATCGTTTGAAGACGGGATACGGAGTTTTAAAAAAGCAAGACCTAAAATTTATCTCAAACCTCATGAATATAACGGTGAGCCAATAATATATAGCGAAATAGGTGGTTTTGGCTACGATTTACACGGAGAGATAAAAGAAAAGTGGGGTTATGGAAATACATTACAAGATTCAGAAGAATTATATACAAAAGTCTTAGAATTATTGAAGGAATTCGATAAAAGAAAAGAATGGATTCACGGCTTCTGCTATACAGAACTCTACGACCAGTTTCAAGAAATCAATGGCTTATTGACATTTGATAGAGAACCTAAATTTGAACCGTTGAAATTGAAAAAAGAGTTGGACAAGATGTTCTATTAAATATTAATGGGCTAAATCTGAATCGTTCGTATCATGAACGCCCGCCACCCATGATTTACGGAAAGATATTGCTCTGGTATTCTGCTTTTTTTTTTTGAGAATGGTTCTTTTCTCTTGTATTATTGGAATCCATTTCTTTAACCTATCATAACTATCTATTGTATCATAATTATCATTTATTAAAAAATTCCTATTTTTTCAATTATTAGATTTATTTCAGAAAGCAAATGAAGCCTATGTAGAGGTAAGAACTAAAATATTTTCATTCAACATTTTTTTTTCTTTTTTTTAATTCTTGCTTTATTTTATCAATCTTTCGGTCTTTTATCCAATAACGAATTTTTGATTTAGATAATAATGATTGAACTCTATTATTTAATTTTCGGAATATTTTCTTGTCAGCTTCAGATAATTGCGGGATCTTCTCTAAAGAATAATCTTCTTCAGAAAGTATAGTTAGTTCTTCTTCTGGTAAAGGAATCTGCATCTGTTCTTTTTTAACTAATAGTTTTTCTCTTAAAATTCTTTTAATATTTCTTCTCCAGCCCTGTATCCATGAAAAATTTTCTTTAACTTTTGGGTCCTCGATTTCAATATCAAAACGTTTAACTATTATTAGTGAATCTGGGCACGCATTTTCACAAGCCGAGCAGTAAATACAGTCATCTTCTTTCACTGCAATTTTTCCGTATTTCATAACATCTTCCGCATTTTCAGGGATAAAAAAACATTCTGTTGGGCAAATATTTATGCACGCTTTGCAATTCTCAGGTGAGCATTTGTAAAGCATATTCTTTTTTATAATAATTTCTCCTCTTATTGGAGAATTTATATAGAAACATTGTTTAGGACAATCTTTTTGAATTTTATAAAAAACTTCATAATGGTGTTGATCTCGTACTTTTAAGCATAATTGGCAAGTTTCATTTTTAGAATCTTCAATACATTTTGTATTGTCAATTTCATAAAACTTATTGATGGACGGAAATTTATTAAGGTCAATTAATTCTTCAGGTTTAATATCTACAAGAAATGCGTCATTAGGGCATACGATTACACAAAGCATGCAATAACAACATTTTTCATGGGCAATTAAAAGTTTCGGATTAGAATCGTCTAGTATATTTTGAGCAATTTCTGGTATAGGACCAAACTCAATTGCATCAACTGGACAGACCAATTTGCATAAGCTACACCCAAAACATTTTTTTAGGTCATAAATAAGCGTCTTATTAACATTCTTATATTTCCAATTTAGTAAGAATTGTTCTGCATCAATATCAATATTTTTTTCTATAACATCTATTCCATTTTCCCTGATATTATCATTTGCTGAAGTATTTGAAATTTTTAATCGACCAATTAAATTTATAACTTCCTATGTTGTCTAATATTTTAAATCTATTTAATTTTAATATTTTAAAATAAAAAGTGAAGATCCTATTAAAGAATATGATGCCTTATTTTAATTTTAAAATATCTTTATATAGATCTGTTCTCTTAGCCATTTTGGGAATTTTTCTACTTAATAAAGAAATTTTTCTCTTCTGATTGGTCCCATTAATATTTCTGAAAAATTAACAAAATTAAGTTTGAAATTATTTTGAGATAATTTATTTTTAAATTCAACGGGAAATATTTAGACCCAAATAATTTTTTTTAAATACTAATATTTTACAATTAAGGTATAAGAATATTATTCTTGATGAATTTTATGGAAGAAAATAAACTTGAAAAAATAAAGCAACTCATAGCTAAAGGGAAATTAAATGAAGCATTAGAATTGATAAATTCTAATGATATAAAATTTTTAATTAACTTAGGAATTAGTTTTACAAATAATGAAAAACATTCACAAGCTGCAGAGATTTTTAAAAAAATTATTGAAATAAGTCCAAGGAATCCAAAGGCTTGGTATTTTTGGGGGATTTCTCTTGTAAATCTAGACAAAAATGAAGAGGCTTTAATCAAAAAGCAAGAATAGTTTTAAAATATTCGAAAATATTAATATTAATTCTCTTGCAGATTATATATTCTATATCGAAAACTTGGATTCAAAACAATTAATTAATAATATTTATGAAATTGAGAAAATAATAAAGAATTTCCATATAAAAGTTAAAAATGATTCAAATTTAGAAGATTTGAGATTATTGTTAATATCCTCTAAAATAATGATCGAACTTTTAGATTCATTAAATGAGTTTGAGAAGTCGCTAATAAATTGGAAGGATGTTTTGAAAAATTTAATTTTTGAAAAAATATCAATAAATTCTGTTTTAAAAAATACTATTCGAGAAATTAAAAGGAAGAATTCATTTGAAATTCAAAAAACAATAAAGATTTTACTTAAAAAAAGGAAGAACTTTAAAGATTTTAGATTTACTCAAAAAAAGATTAGCGAATTTTTCTAAAAATTTTACTTCTATAAATTTTTAATTAGCTTCACTAAAATAAGCTTCTTAAAATTTAATTTTTAATTAAAAATCAAAAAACCAATCATTTTCATCTTCTTTCCATAGAAAATCCATCAATTTAGACATATCTTTTAATAAAATCTTAATTGAGATTTCACTTTTTGCTTGTTCTATCTCATCTCTCTTGAGATAAAACATCTCATCAATTAGATTTTCGATATTAAATCTCCCAAAGAACTTTTCAGGACTGAAAAAGAAGGTTGATAAGATCTCCTTACCTTGATTTCTATATACTTTAGATAAACCTGATTCTTCATTATATAACATATCTAAATTTTCCTTAATTTTTCCCAATAAACATTCTTTTCTTAAAATAATATTATTTCGTTTATAATCTAAATTTTTAAGTTCATTATCTAATTCTTTAATCTTCTTACCTAAATAATGAATTTTTTCGGATTCATCCTTAAACTCATCTAAATCAGAATAAATTTCAGAAATTTGCTCATCGATTATATCTGATTTTTCTTCTTTTTGATCTAAATTGTGTTTAATATTGAAATAGTTGGGGGATAAATCAATTTTTATTGAAATATTATCTTTTATCTTATACGCTTTCCCCTTTTTACCAGAAATATCAAATTCCTCTACGATATAAAATTTTTTAAGTAATTCCATTTGACTGTGAACTGCTTGTCTTGAAATTTTTAAAGTATCAGATAATTCTTTAATAGTTAATGGAACCTTCGCGGTCTTACTTAAAATTGCTCTTCTTGTAGGATTTCCTATAATCTCTAAAAAAGTATCAAGATTTCTTTCCTTCCTATTTTTTATTTCTTTTATAACGATTTTATCCACCTTTTTTTATTACTGATTTTTCTTAAATTTTAACCATATAAACTTTCTTCTGGACCCGCCATTTTATTAGCTCTCATATAAGATTTCGTATGTTCATCTGCCCGCTTTAGAATTTTATTAATAGCTTCTTCAAAATGTTTTTTTTCAATTTTAATAGTTTCGATTTTTTCCTGTTCTTCATTAAATATTTGCTTTTGTAAAATTGCTTCTCTAATGGCTAGTAATGTAGCTTCTTCACTTATTGCTTGAACATCTGCACCAGTATAACCATCTAATTTTTCCGCTAATTTATCTATATTTACATCATCACCAATTGGCTTTTTTTTTAAATGGATTTTAAATATTTCAATAAGCGCTTCCTTATCCGGTAAATTAATTTGAACATGTCTCCCAAATCTTCCTGCTCTTAATAGAGCCGGGTCTAACATATCTGGTCTGTTCGTGGCTGCAACTAATACAACATCCCTTAATTCTTCTAAACCATCCATTTCAGTTAAAAGTTGAGAAATTACTTTTTCAGTTACCTGAGAACCTATATGCATGCCTCTTATACTTGCAATTGCATCGATCTCATCGAAAAATATAATACAAGGAGCTGCCATTCTTGCCTTTCTAAAGGTCTTTCTAACGGCTTTTTCGCTCTCTCCAACCCATTTTGAAAAAAATTCAGGACCTTTTACGGAAATAAAATTTACTTCACTCTCGTGAGCTAAAGCTCTTGCTAATAATGTTTTACCTGTTCCAGGTGGGCCAAATAGTAATATTCCATTTGGTGGTTTTGAATTCATATGCTTATATAAGTTTGGATATTTAAGTGGCCATTCAATAATCTCTTTTAATTGCTGTTTTGCATCTTCTAATCCGCCAACATCATCCCAGGTTTCTTTAGGCGTAGATATTAATACTTCCCTTAATGCCGATGGTTCAATACTAGTGAGTGCTTGATTAAAATCCTCCATCGTAATCTGAATTTTATTTAAAATCTCTGCTGGTATTGGTTTCTCCATATCTATTTCGGGTAAAATACGCCTTAAACTTAACATAGCTGATTCTTTAGCTAATGCTTCAATATCTGCTCCTACAAATCCATGGGTTCTATCGGCTAATTCTTCTAAGTCAACATCCTTATATAAGGGCATTCCTCTTGTATGAATTTGTAAGATTTCATATCGTCCGTCTCTATTTGGAACACCAATAACGATTTCTCTATCAAACCTGCCTGGACGTCTTAATGCCTCGTCAATATCATTCACTCTATTTGTAGCTCCAATAACAATTATTTCTCCTCTCGATTCTAAACCATCCATAAGAGATAACAATTGAGCAACAACCCTTCTCTCAACTTCTCCAGTAACTTCACCTCTCTTTGGAGCTATAGAATCTAATTCATCAATAAAAATAATCGAAGGAGCATTTTTTTTCGCGTCTTCAAAAATATTTCTTAAATTTTCTTCACTTTGCCCATAAAATTTACTCATTATCTCTGGACCTGAAATAGTTATGAAATGAGCATCTGTTTCATAAGCAACTGCTCTTGCTAATAACGTTTTACCCGTTCCTGGTGGTCCATGCAAGAGAACTCCTTTTGGTGGAGATATGCCCGCTCTTTTAAATAATTCTGGATGTCTCATCGGTAACTCAATCATTTCTCTAATTTTTCTAATCTCTTCATATAACCCTCCGATATCTTCATAAGTCACTCGTAACTTTTCAGCAGCTTCGATTTCCTCTATGGCTTTCTCTGAAACTATTATTTTAGTCTTAGTATGAATTCTAACTGCTTCAGCTTGAGGAGTAAATTTTATAATCATAAAATCAAATCTTTGTCCCATTGCATAAAAACTAATGATATCTCCTTTTGTAACCACACGATTATCTAATAAATTTGCTAATGCTTTTGAATCCCTTATAACTACTGGCCTTCCAATTGAAGCAAACGTAATAGTTCCTGCCAGTTTCGCTTCTATTTTTCTTATAGTAACCCAATCATCAATAGAAGCGCCAAGATTTCGCCTTAATGAACTGTCTAATCTAATGATACTCGATCCAACATCTACTTGTCGGCCAGGATATAATAATCCAGCTGTGCTTTTGTCTTTATTCTCATTATAAACTTCAATTACATCTCCTGTTCCTAAATTGTGTTTTCTAGATATCATTGGATCTATACGTAAAATACCACGACCAGAATCTTCTTTTAATGCATCAGCAATCCTAAGATAATCCTTCTCTTTATTTTTATTTGATATTGAACTCAAAATTTTCACCTATAATATGATCTTTTAAATTAATTTAATTAAATTTCTTGTTAAGATTTAAATAAATATTAATTATAAAAAAAAATAATTTTCCTATTTTTTTCTCAAATTTTTTAATTTTACTTCTATTTTTTACGTTTAAACTTTAAGCATGCAATACCGTTCTTTAATTCTAAAGTATATTCTTTAATATTAAGCTTTGTAGGCAATTTAATTTCCTTATAAAACTTTCTACCATCTCTCTTAGCCTCTATTGTTAATTCTTCTCCTTTCTCATCAAAATTCAACTTAAGATCTTCCTTTTCAACGCCTGGAAGCTCTAAACAAATTTCAATTTGATCTTCAAAATCCGTAATTTCTGTATATGGTTCGATACTGGCTTTTAACTCTCTTATCTCTTCCTTACTTTCAGGTACTAATGATATTTTCTTTATCGTAGGTCGTTCTGTAATGAATTTCGGAATCCCTTTTAAGAATTTAGAAAGCATTTCATCATCAACATCTCCATTTACCCTAATCTCAGGTTTATCCATCCCCGTTTGATAATGATATGATATAGAATACGACTTTGTATTATTCTTCTTGAAATTAAGATCTTTATCTAAATCAATTCTTGGAGACACTGAAAAATCCGAAAAACCGAAATCTTTATCGAAAAAATCTGAAAAACCTTCAAATAAATTACGAAATCTTTTCATAAATCTCTTATAATCATCATTATTCATTTTTTTTTACCTCTAATCCTCTTCAATTATTAATTGTCAATTAATGATTGTCAATCAACCCTTATAAATGTTTCGATTATAAAAATAATATTCTCTAATGATAAATTGGATCTAAAAATCAAGGTTAAATAAAAAAGAGTATAAAAATATAACTAACATTTTTCTAATTCCTCATGGATTTTTAATGAAAACATAGAAAGAGAGCTATTTCAAAAAAATAAAAATCTTCGAAAAATGATTATATTTTTGAGAAGAAAATTTTAATAGTGTTTTAATTTTTTTCTTTTAATTTTATTATGAATCTATAAACAGAACCCCACATATAATCATCTTCTCTTTCTTTTACCTCGAAGTTATTGGTATGTAACCAGTTTTTTAAAGCTTCCTTTGTTTTATTATTATAATCTCCAGTGATTTCTCCTTCATAGAATCCATCGATTTTTAAAATCTCTTTTACGGTTTTCATCATATCTCCCTCTAACTTGATAATGTCGTTGGGATCATCTCTTTGAAGCAAGCACATATCGTAAATCTCAAACACTTTTCGCAGCTCATTGAGGGGATTAGGGTTCTCATCAACTCGAATGTTAATATATCTATCTGTACCTCCATCATATGCACCTTTCTCTTTTACTATTAGAATTGCAGCTGATTCTCGACCTCTCTTATCACCACCCTGTTCTTGTCCGGCTTCTAATGTGGCAAATAGTTTTTCTATCAAATCACCCTTAGTCTCCAGAAATGCCTTTGACATTGCTGATACGACCCTTTCTGAAGCTAAAATATTTCCTTGGCATGCATGGTTTTTTCCGATTATATGTCCCGCCCAATCAAAGCATTCTTTTCCGGTAAATGATGCTGTGTTACCATAAGAATCTACAACACCTACCTGTCTTTGTTCTTTTAGATCATCATGCTCAATCAATTTTTCAATCGTTTCTTCAGCTGTGAGACCCTCTTTAAGTAATGATAATCCCTTAGGACCATAACTGGTATTAGCATAAGCTTGAGTTGCAATTGCTCCAACACCTGCCTTTGCAAATGGGACTATTGCTCCTACAGCAACAAATTTTGATTGAACTGCAACACCCCATTCATTATTTTTTGGGTCATATGCCACAATTGAAAATGTCATAATAAATTTCATTTATTTTATTAGATCATATTTTAAAAATGAAATTATACTTTAAAGAAGTAGCATTAAATATTGGTTAAAAGTTATTTTGATGAATTTTAATAATATCAATACAGAAAACTAGATTTTTACTATTTATTATTTTATCTTTGGAGTGATTTAGATGGAGATATATTTCCGGCAATTAAAAATTGAAGATATTCCTGCTATTAAAGATATTAGCAAAGATATCTGGGAAGGCGATGATTATATTCCAAATGTTATAGAAGAGTGGCTTCAACAAAAGGAATGTATAAATTATGGAGCTTTTAAAGATGAAGAAAAAAAAATTTTAATTGGATTTGGGAGGATTAAAATAATGTCAAAAGATTTGGTGTGGTTGGAAGGTGGACGAGTAAAATTTTCGCTTCAACACCAAGGGATTGGCAAGGAGATGATAAAATATGCATTGGAATATGCTAGACAAATTAATGCAAAAACTGCTCAATATAGTACTTGGTCTAAAAATTTTGATTCAATTTCGCTTGCTAAAAAATTTGGATTTCAAAAAAAGAAGATTATGAATATCCTTGAATCAAATATAAAGACACTCAAGCTGATTAACAACCCTCCTTCAGAAGTTGAGAATATCACAGCGAAAGAAGCATTAAAAATATATAGAAATATACCAAATGGTCCAGGAGATGAATTGTGTGTTGGTTGGTCCTATATCCCATTAAAATTAGAATATTTTGTGAATAAAAATTGGTCTTGGATAAGAAACTCCGGAGCGATTTTACAAAAAATTGAATTTAAAAGAACACACTTTCAAGAAGATCCAAAAAATAATGAAATTTGGATGATTGTTTATGGAAAACCAACAGCAGTACGCGAGTTATTACAACATATTATTCAAATTGATCTTCAAACTAAAAATTTTGAGAAATTCGTAGTTTTTTGTCATCCTGAAATTACAGCAATTATTAAAGAAATTGGATTCTCATATTATGACGACGATCTCTCCGGTGTGTTACTGTTTGAAAAACATTTGGGCTAAAAAAAATAATAATAATTTCTATATTTCAACTTGTAGTGAATGCTTTATAATAAGTGAAATAATTAAAATCACCTACAATAAAAAGAACTTACGTTGTATTACATAGCAGTATTAGATATATAATGAATATTTTAGAAAAAAAAAAAAATTACATTTTTCTTAAAGCTTTTTTATCAATTTTACCAACAGAAGTTAAGGGCATTTGTTCAAGAATTTCTATTAATTTAGGTACCTTATATTTGGCTAAATTTTCTTCAGCAAATTTTAAAATGTCTGCTTTTACTTCTTTAGAGTCTTTATATCCTTCTTTTAGAAGTACAAATAATTTTACTATTTCAGAGCCAGGACGGTCTGGGTCAGGAAGGCCAACGGTAGATGCAAGTTCAATTGCTGGATGTTTATTCATTTTATCATCAACCTCAACACTGAAAACTTTATAACCGCTAACTATTATCATATCTTTTGTTCGGTCAACTATTTTTACATAACCATCTTCATCCATTATCCCAACATCTCCAGAATAAAACCATCCGTCTTTTAGAGCATTTTTTGTCTCCTCTGGTTTATTCCAATAACCTTTAAAAATTTGAGGACCTCTTATAACAATCTCACCAGCCTTACCAATAGGTACTTGTTTTTCTCTATCACTAACATCTACCAATTTTATTTCTGTATTTGGAAGAGGAACACCAACAGTTCCAATTTTTTTTTCCCCAAGATAGGGATTCATGGTAACACCGGGAGATGCCTCTGTCATACCGTAAGCTTCTAATACTTTACTTTTTCCAACTACTTCTTCAAATTCTTTGATACTTTCTGTTGCAAAAGGAGCTGCGCCAGAAATAAAAGCTTTGATAGAACTGAAATCTAACTTTTTAAATTTTCGATTGGTTAAAAGCATTAAATAAAGAGTGGGAACGTTATATGCTAAGGAAATTTTACCTTCATATTCTTTCATTTTATTTGTAATATAACCTGTATCCCTGGGATTAGCTACTAAGATTTGAGCTGCCGCGTTATATATAGTTTGTAAATTGAATTGTAATCCCGCTAAATGAAAGAAAGGAAATCCAGAAATATAATAAGCATCTCCTGGATTAGCAGCTGGTTCAAACCAATGATAAATTAATTGCATCATCGATATCATATTTTCATGTGTAAGTATTGCTCCCTTTGGAGGACCGGTGGTTCCACCTGTATATTGAAGTAATGCGATATCTTTTTTGGGATCAATTTTAATTTCAGGAGTTTTTTCACTTGAATAGTTTGCTAAAATTTCTTTAAAGGTAAAGAATTTTATACCTTCTATTGGTACGACTTCACCGTAAGGAATTTTACCGATTTTTATTAATTGTTCTTTCATTTCTGGCTCTAAATCCAAAGTATCTGCAATATTTGTTGTTATCACGATTTTAACATCGGTCCCTCCCATAGAAAGAGCTTCACGCACATTTTCTTCATAAAAAGAATCCATTGTTATTAGAGCAACTGCTCCGCTGTCTTTTAATTGATAGGATATTTCATTTGATTTTAAAAGAAAATTCATACCACTTTGAACACATCCAGCGTAAAAGGTTCCAAATAGGGCAATAATATATTGAGGACAATTAGGTAGATTTATTACAACTCTGTCGCCCTTTTTTACACCATTCTCTACAAGAAAATTAGCAAAACTATTAATTAATTTTTCTGCTTCCTGAAATGTTTTACAATCTCCTTGAAAATCGTAGCAAAGGCTATTTGGAAATTCTCTTGCTGTTTTCTTCATCATATCAGCCAAAGACATTAACTCTAAATCAATCTCTGGCTTTACATGCTCATCATAAGATTTTAACCATATTTTTGAAGCATAGGGACTTTTTTCGTTAGAATTTTTACTCATTTTTGATCAATTTAAAAATTTATTTTATTGATTTTGATTAATTTTAATAATAAGATTTGCGATAAATTAATATTTAAAATTAATTATAATACTTCAATTTACTACTTGACTTTTGTGAAAAAAAAATGAATTAGTATTGAGGATTATTAAAATTCATGGGTATCAGATATAATTCTTCCACCATCGACAATTATACACTCACCATTAATGTAAGATGAATCATCGCTAGCTAAAAACAAGGCTACATTGGCAATTTCTTCAACTGTACAAGCCCTTTTTTGGGGATAAGTTTTAGCAATTCCTTCAATCCATTGCTCGACTTCTTCTGGGGTTCGATTGCCCTCTGAATTTGCAATTCTGACAAATCCCGGACAAATAGCATTTGCCCGAATTTGAGGAGCAAAATCTATAGCTATTGTTCTTGTTAAGGAATTGATTGCTGCTTTCGTCACAGGATAGACACTAAAATTTTTCAAAACCTTAAAAGCTGCAGCTGATGAGATATTTACTATAGTTCCTCCACCACCTTTCAGCATCAATGGGATTGCATATTTAGCAACCCTGAAATAACCATTTAAATTAACATCAATAATATAATTCCAATCCTCCTCCGATATTTCTGCAATATTTTTAAATATATCACCTTCATAAGAAGCAGCACAATTCACTAGACAATTTAATCTCCCAAATTTTTGATCCGTAATTTCTATTGCTTTTTTAATCTCATTCGTTTTTGTAACATCTGTTTTTACAAATAAGCCTTCACCGCCATTTTCCCTTATTTTATCAATAGTTTTTTTACCCATTTCTTCTAAAATATCAATAACCACTACCTTAGCACCTTCGGAAGCAAATTTAAATGCAATTGCACTCCCAATTGATGGACCGCCACTCTTATAGCCTAATGCACCTCCGGTGACTAAAGCCACTTTATTTTGCATCTTCATATTAGTCAATATTTTTACATCTCAATATAAAGTTGTGTTTTTTCTATTAAAGGAAATATTAAGAATATTTTACGCAATTTTACAATAATTAATTGTTATATAAAATTGAAGTGTGTGCAAGTAAATTGAAATTTCATTAATTAGAATAATATTTCGAAATAAGGGAATCTATTATTTTTTCATTTAAATCAAATAAAGTAAAAATTAATTTATCAATATCTCTTTTATATAATTCTATTTTTCCTAAATCTTGCAAGGAATTGGTAATTAATTCTTTTGAAAGTTTTCGAATAATTTTATAAATGTCTCTTTTTTCTTGAGTCTTAAGATTCTCATAACTGATAATAGGTATCTCATTTTCAAGCTTACTTTTGGATCTTTTAATTTCTAATCCTTTCGCGTAAAAAATGAATTTCATTAATTTAGAATTTAAATAGGCAATTAAAAAAAGATAATCCGCTTTCTTTCCATCATTGTGTAAAAAATAGGTATCTGATGTGGCATAAAAAGGAACTCTTGCAAATCCAAATACATTTTCCTTTGAAATATAGGAAAAAAATATTTTCTTTTGGTTCTCATAATAAGGTTCTAAGTATTCAATTCCACTTTTATTTCTCAAGTTATGAATTTTAAAACCACGTCTTGGAAATAGCCAATTTCTTGGAGATTCTTTGCATTTAATTAAGGTGTTTTTCAGTTCATCTTCAAATTGATATAAATATCTCATTAAAACCGGGTATTTTTTATCTGGGTTAAAATTATCAGATTGAAATTCAATCTTATCAAAAAATATCATCCATCCTAAATAATCATCTTCAATAAAACCATACGGACGAATGGCTCTTCCTTTATATATTTTCTTCAAGCGATTTTTTTCAAATTCATTTAGTTTTAAATGATCTTTTTCTATTTTGAGGAAAAAATCTCCATTTTTTCTAATGATATCCTCATTTTCCTTCAAAATAAATATTCTATCTTTAATAGAAATTATACCATTTCTTATTTGAAAGAAATCTTTTAGATAAATAACTTTCCCACTCTCATTTTTACATGTATTCTCGATTTTATCTATAATTACTTTTACCTCCCAAGGAAAAAGAAGATTCCAACTCCCATTTTTTTTCAAATTTTGATTTGTTATCGCACTATCATAAGATATACAGTTAAGATCAGCAGATTGGAAAATAGAATTACAATCTTGAAATTTCGAGCTGTTCTTGAATTGAATAATTTTAATTTTTTTATCTATTTTATTTGTTTTTTCCTCGTTGTTTTTCTTTTGTAAGATGAAAATGCAATTATCCTGCCCCGGAGCGTCTTTAAAAACTTTCAAATTTGATAAATCTACATAAGTCTTGAGAAAACATTCTTCTATAATATGGGGTTTTAATTTTGCAACACCTGTTTTTTCTCCCTTTTTTATCCAATAATTCGTCGTAATGAAGCATAATAAACCTCCAGGTCTTAATTTTCGAATACCTAAATGAAGAAACCAGTAAAATAAATCCATATTTCCACAAAAAAACTCTTTACAAATTGGATATTTACGAATGTAACCTTGGAATATTTCTGAAGCATAATTTTGTCCAAGATAAGGAGGGTTTCCTATTATTAAATCATATTTTTCCTCTTCACTTGATTCTAAAAAATTAGAATTTTTTAATTTAATATTGTTTCCAAATTTATTTTTTAGCATATTATAATAATATTTATCAATTTCAAACGCTGTAATGTTTTTAAAACCATATTCGATGAGTGTTTCAAGAAAAGCACCATCGCCAGCCGCAGGTTCTAAAAGAGATAAATTTAAAACTATAAAATCATCCAATTTATTCTCCTCTTTAAACTCCTCCATTACCAAATTTACCATAAATTCGGTAATCGAGGTGGAGGTAAAATATTGACCAAAGTTTTGTTTCTGACTGGCTTTTAAAGTCATATTTGGAATTTAATTATTTTATCTCTTTTAAAATATCGAAAATATCTTCATATGATACTATAAAAATATTTAAAATCTATTAAAGTTCTAAAATTCTTTAAGATTAAATATATAATTATGTGAATTTTTATTGCATTTTTTTAATTCTATAGTTTTTACTCAATAAGTATAATCTTTTTAAGCTATAGGTCTTTTTTATTAATGATAATACTAAATTCTAAAAAAGTCATACTAAATATTGAAATGTTTTTTGTATAAAGTAAATACAAAACTTATGTTTAAACTATTAAAATGACACATTATAAAGCATACCCTTTTACTGCTATTATTGGACAAGATTTAATGAAATTAGCTTTGTTATTAAATGCAATAAATCCAAAAATCGGTGGAGTTTTAATAAAAGGTACAAAAGGAACTGGAAAATCTACGGCAGTAAGGGCATTAGCAGATCTACTCCCAGAAATTGAAGTTATAAAAGATTGTCCATTTAATTGTAACCCCAAGAATTTGAAAGAATCGTGTCATCCTTGTCAAGATAGGATAATTGCTGTAGATTTAAAAGAAGAAGATATGGAATTTCGAAAAATGCGAGTGATAAATCTTCCAATTAATGCTACTGAAGATAGAGTTATTGGCACAATAGATATTAAGAAGGCTTTGGAGGAAGGTATAAAAGCCTTAGAACCTGGAATTTTAGCAGAAGCAAATAGAAATATTCTTTATATTGATGAGGTGAATCTTCTTGCCGATAATGTTGCTGATATTCTGTTAGATAGTGCAGCAATGGGAATTAATATAATTGAAAGGGAGGGAATAAGCCTTCATCACCCATCAAACTTTATTTTAGTAGGCACGATGAATCCTGAAGAAGGAAATTTAAGACCTCAGCTTTTAGACCGCTTTGGATTAAGCATTGATGTAGAACGCATTAAAGATATCGATAAGAGGGTTCTTATTACGAAATATGCAGAAGAATATCAAAATGATCCTAACGAATTCTATAAAAAATTCAAAGAAAAACAAAAAGAATTAAAAAATAAAATAATAAATGCTCGAAAAATTTTACTTTCTATAGAAACTTCAGATGGCCAACTAAAAAAAATGAGTAAGATCTGCGTGGAATTACAAGTTGACGGTCATAGAGCAGATATTACAATAAATAGAACTGCCAAAGCAATTGCTGCATTGCATAGTCGAAAATTTGTAGAGAATGAAGACATTAAGACTGCAGCAAAATTGGCTTTATCTCATCGTTTAAGACGTTTACCTTTTGAAGATAAAACATTAGATGAGAGTGAACTCGAAGCCTTATTTGATAATGAAGAAATTGAAGTAAAAAATGATACCCAACTAGAGGAAAAACAGTCCGAAATGGAGCATAATCAAACTGATAATAATCTTTTAAATAATATCCAGAATGATAAACAAATTCATAATGTGCGGGAAAAGACGTTTGGAATAAAAGAAAACATTTTAGCCGATCAAATCATAAAGAATAAAAAAAAAAGGGAAGTTATGAATACTTCTGGAAAAAGAGTATTACACCCAACATTGAGCCCTCATGGGAAATATATAGGTTCTGAGAAAAAACGAGAAATAAATATGCCTTATTCGACGGATATTGCCTTCAATGAGACTTTAAATGAAGCTGCATTGGATGAACAAAACCTTAGAGCTTTTAAAAATGGTAATAAATTAGAAATAAAAGGAGAGCACATTCACATTAAAAAAAGAATGGGAAAATCTAGTTATTTAATTATTTTCTGTGTGGATGCCTCTGGATCTATGGGAATTAAGGACAGAATGGAAACTGTTAAAGGAGCAATTTATTCTATTTTACAAACTAATTATATTCATCGTGATAAAGTTTCTCTTATTGTGTTTCGCCAAGATAGGGCTGAAACTATTTTACCACCCACCAGAAGTACTGACTTAGCTTATAAGTTATTAAAGGATATTCCTACAGGAGGGACAACACCTCTAGCGGCGGGATTGTTAAAGGCGTTGGATGTAGCTAAAGAAGAAATTCGAAAAAAAAGTGGTTATATCCCTCTAATTATACTATTAACTGATGCAAGAGGCAACGTCTATTTTAAAGATGCAATTGAAGATGTATTAAAAATTGGCAAGGAAATTGCTCAACAAGAAATAAATTTAATTCTTGTGGATACAGAATTTTCAGATGTAAAATTGGATTTCTCTAAAAAATTAGCAAACGTTGCAAACGCCGTATATTACCATATAGATCATCTAGATCAGGAAAATTTAAATGAAATTTTAACCATTGAAGGAATTTTTGAAAATATTTAACTTTTTTTTAGTGTATTATTATGGGAAAAAAAATTGATATTGATAGAAAAATCCCTAAAATCACACTTATTTCAGCTAGTATTTTTATGAAACACATAACTGATGGTATTCAAGAAATTTATAATGAATTGGGCAAAATCTTTGAATTTAAGAGTTATTTTTTAAATGATGTGGATTCTGGAAAAGTGAAGAAAGAGGACTTTATCAAAGAAATCTATGAATCAAAAGTTATGCTTATTGACATTCGTGGAAATTGTCCTACTGTTGAGATTTTAGTTGAGATATATAAAGAAATGGAAAATGAAAACCCTGAACTCTTTGAAGAAAAAACTATTGTTGCACTTGTTGGAGGTAATAGCGAAATTAGGAGGCTTACAAAGATGGGTTCCTTTATGGCTCGAAAAATACCAGCTCCTAAAGGAACAGAATATGGGATTGATGAGATACCTGATTTAACTGACGCGGTAAGGTTTGGGCAAAAAATGACTGAAATGATGAAATTATTAGGAAAAATATTACCAATTAAGTCGCTTAGACATGCGCGTTATTGGGTTCTAATGATGGATTATTGGGTTTATGGCTTTGCGGGGATGGCTTCAAATCATAAAAATATGATATTATTTTTATTAAAACATTATTTAGGTTATAAGGACATAGATGTACCAAAACCAGTAAAAATTCCATCTTACGGAATTTATGATATTCAACTGAATAAATATTTTGATAAAATTGAAAATTACTTATCAGAAAAACCTCTTAATCCGAATAAACAAACAATTGGCCTTTTTTATTATGGAGGTCTTTATTTTGAACAATCATTACCTATTGTTGAGGAATTTACTAATTATTTATCAGATTATAATATAATTCCCGTGTTTTCAGATATTTTGACTAATGTGGAAGCACATGAGAAATTTTTTTTTAAAAAAGGATTAAAAATCGTTAGCCTAATCATAAATCTTCAATATTTTCAACTAAATGGCGGACCTCTGGGAGGTGATGGCTCAATAACATTGGAATTATTCAAAAAAATGGATATACAACATTTTAATCCAATTATTCAATTTGATATGTCTTACGAGGAATATCAAAATTCACAAGAAGGAATTATTCCAATTAATCAAATCATTGCGGTGGTAATGCCCGAATTGGACGGACGAATCGAAATGCTAACGGTTGGATGTATGAAAAATTTAGGTTATTCAGAAGAGATTCATTCAGATGTCTTAGAAGTGGCACCATTACCAGAAAATATTCAATTCACCACTGAAAGAATAAAAAAATGGCTTAATCTACGAGAAAAACTAAATTCCGAGAAAAAAATTGCAATTATTATATATAATTACCCCCCAGGGGAAGATAAAATAGGAAATGCCGCATATTTAGATGTTTCAGAGTCATTAAGAAATTTAATAAACACCTTAATAAAAGAAGGATATACTATAGAAAGTTTGCCCGAAGATAAAAACCTTGCAGAAATTTTTATCAAAAATGGTTCTGTTAATAGTCCAAAATATACAAGTGTAGATAATTTTAATGGAAAACACTTAAGTAAAGGTAAATATTTAGAGTATTTTAATAGTTTGCCTACTAACCTTCAACAAGAAATCAAAGAATTTTGGGGTGAACAAATTGGAAAGATCATGGTTGAAAATTCCAGCGTAAAATTGCCGATTATTCAACTTAAAAATATTTATATCTGTTTACAGCGATCCAGAAGTACTGTTTCAGGAGATCACAATGAGTATCACAATAAAAATCTACCTCCTCATCATCAATATCTCGCTTTTTATCGATATATTGAAGATATAATAAAAGCTGATGCGATAATTCATATTGGAACTCATGGTACAGAAGAATTTTTACCAGGAAAGGAATGTGCCGGAAACTGTAATGATTATAATCTTAATTTATTAGGGTCCTTACCGAATATATATTATTATCATATA
>JAHLWH010000085.1 GCA_019058015.1 Promethearchaeota archaeon
ACAATAAGTGGCGCGATGAGAAATAAAGAGGCTGCAAAATACCAAATTAGTCCAACTTTCCAAATAGAAAAACCTTTTAATAAGGTCTTAATTCCCGTCCTTCCATTAATGATACCAGTTACGGTTATAGCTGAAATGGTGGGACTAAAAACCATCAAAATCCACAATATAAATCCCGGGACATTAAAACTAAAGACCCCAAAACTAGGAATACTAAAAATTAATTGAATAGTAACTGTAATGATCATTATAGCAAGGCTTATTATAAAATAAAAAGTGAGGGGATGGTTTTTTATTAATTCTCGAGACAAGTAAATTCACAGTTTTGATTATTAACTAAAGAAACTTATTTAATAAATATTTTTTTTCTAATAATTTAATTCATTTTTTTAAGGGTATTTTTGAAGTGTAATCCAGCCATTATTGCCGTTAATTGAAACAACTTGACCTGTTTGAAAAAGTTGACATGCATTTGGAATATTTGTTACAGCCGGAACGCCGTATTCCCTCGATATAACTGCTCCATGGGAGAGAATACCGCCTGTTTCTGTGATTAAACCTGCAATTTTCGAAAAAATGGGGGTCCAACCAGGGTCTGTTCGAGGAACTACGAGAATCTCACCTGCTTTAACACTTGGGATATCCTCAATCTTAGTTAATACACGTATTGGAGCAGTATTAATTCCTTGACTTGCGGGAATTCCTCGAAAAGATGTACTTTCTTTTGTAAATTGAGTTGGATCGTTGAATTCATGCGAACTTTCAATGAATTTTGGTGGTATGATATTTTCATATTTTAAAAATTCTTCATATCGTTTTTTGACTAAGGTCCAGATTTTAATAACGTCTTTGTTGCTTAAATCCTGAAAAGCTAATTTTTTAATTTCTTTTTTGTGTAAAAAGAAAATCTCGATCGGTTTTTGTAATTTTCCTTGACGTGTGAATTGCTCTCCAATTTCTAAGAATATCTGTCGATTCCTTGTAATCCACCGATCCAGATTAAACCGTTGATTTTCGCGAAATATGATATATCTGCGAGCAAACTTTAAAATTATTGAAAATATTTTCCATTTCAAAAAACCAAATCTCGTTGATCTGATTTTTCGTTGAACAATTTTATCAATATTTTCTTGAAGAATTGCACTTTTTCTACTTTCTTTTTCCAATTCTTGCACTTCATCTGCAACTAGAGTTTTTAAGATATCAAATACATATTGAGGGGCATCCCTCCAACGTGGATAATAGGGTTCTCTCGTAAACCCACGGTCGCCATGATCTTTTAAAAATTTTTCAAACTCATCAAAAAAACTTTTAATAACTGGATTTTTTTCGGATGATAAATAAATATGAAGTTCTTTTGACTCCTTTTTGAGAATTATTTCTCTCAATTTTGGGACTCCACGAATAAAAATCTCTAGATCATGTATTTGTTCATTTGTTTCGGTCAATTTATGCTCTAAATTTGAAATTAATATCGGAAAAAGGCGGAGCATCTCTTTTTTTCCAAGAAACCGAGTAAGTAGGTACTGAGACAATAAATTCATCCCAATATTGTGAACAGGTATCCCGTACCGAATAAGACGGTAATGACTGATCATTTTTTGGTTTAATTCTTCAGCTAAATCAATAAGAGCTTTAATATTTCCAGTTCCTATAAGATTTTTTAAATGTGAATCAAATTCTTCGCAATATGGAGAAAATTCTTCTTGTGTCCAAGTTTCATACTTTGAATCTGTTTTTGTCATTGAACCATCAGGATCAAGAATCATTACCCGTAATTGTGCAATTATCCATTTAAACGTACGGAAAGGTAAATCTTTCATGGTTTTTTGACCAAATGGTCCAGATCCCTCTGGAAAATAATTTAGGATGTCTTTATTTCTCATAATACTAGGTATTTCATATTCTACTTTTCGCTTTAATACCTTTAGGTTGAAATATACGTGTGCTTTAAACAATTTCATTAACTTTTTCTCCATCCGTTGGTAACCCATTATACTATTTAGTTCCATATTTACAACTTTTGTTAATTGATCTCCTAAAAGATCAAAAAATAAAGGAGTAACAGGATCATTCCAATAATCGTCGGAATATCCGCGACTCCAAATAATATTTTCGATGGGTTGAGCAGACTTCATTGAGGTTATTGGTCGCGTTTGGAGAAGATGGATTTGATTTGATCGATCTATTGCCCATTCAATGTCTTGTGGAGATCCAAATTGATGTTCTATTTCACTCCCTATTTGGGCGAGCTGTATGATTTGTTCATCTGAAAGGGAAGACTTTCTATTCATTTCATCAGATAATTTGATATATTCAATTCCATTCTCATTTTCTGAAGATTTTGGGTGTGCAGCAACATTTTTTAAGCCAATTCGCTTTTTAAGAATCTTAAATAATTTTTTTTTAAATGAACCACCTCTATGAACTGTGTATTGATCTGGGCTGCTCACTCCAGACATAACAGATTCACCTAATCCAAAATTAGATTCGATAACCAAATTTGAACTTTTTGATGATATTGGGTCTACTGTAAACAAGACCCCTGCGCTTTTAGCCGGAATCATCTTTTGAATAATTACTGCTAATTCAGTATTATCATGAGGAATTTGGTTCTCATTCCGATATACAATTGCTCGACTAGTCCAAACCGATGAGTAGCATCGCTTAATATGTTCAAGAACCTCATTGAAATTCTTGATATTTAGAAATGAATCATATAATCCTGCAAAAGAAGCTGTTGGTAAATCTTCTGATAAACCGGATGAGCGAACGACAAAATTATTTATGCCTAAATATTCGAATGTTTTCTTCATCTCTTCTACCAATTTAGGAGGGAGAGATGCTTGTTCAATTTCTTCTTTGATTTTTCTTGAACAAGTCTCAATTGTTTCATAATTAGAATAATCAATATCTTTAATTAAATTTTGAATTGTCGTCTCGAGATCATTTGCTTTTAGAAATAAAGAATATGCAGCAATAGTAATAACAAACCCTTCTGGAACAGAAAAATTTTTCTGAATTAACGTTCCAAGATTTGCAGCCTTACTCCCTATCTTATTTATATCCTTTTCAGTAATATCTTTTAAATTTAATATTAAAGACTCAGTAATAACCATCACCGAATATTTTTTTAAAATTTTTTAAAAAATGATAATAGATATCAAAAAATATTAATAATCATTAAAAGTTTTTTTTAAAATCTATATTAAATGAAGTTTTATAATAAGTAATCCAAATTCGGAAACATATGAATTTATTAAAAATTATAATAAATTTAAAAAAAATATATTTAAATGACAAATTTTTTTTTGGGGTAATGGATCATTACTGATTTAGACATTTTGAGTGAATCTAAAAGGACTTTAGAATTGTGGGAAATACCCTTTATGCAATTCGGTATCATTTCTAGCCATAGTTTTTCAAGTTTAAGCAAAGTTCCAATAAAACGCTGGGATCCTCTGAGTAATGTACCAATTATTTTGCAAGATAATGGACAACATATTGTTTTATCAAAAATTTACGGCCATTACAGTTATATCTCTCCCGTTAGAAGAAAAAGAAAATCCAATATAGATAAGGACAATGGAGACAATGATGCTTTTAAAGCAATTTTAAATGGAAAACCAATAAGGGATAATGAAGGCAATCTAATTGGTGATGGTTTTGGAATAATTATATGTAATGGAAATAAAAAATTTGATAATCCTTTCAGTATTATACCAAAAAGATACATAAATATTCAAGGAAAAGCAATAACATTAATCAATAGATATCCTGCTATGGCACGATGGATTGAAGATTCGATCCATGATTATATAATTAATAATTTACCTTCAAACTCTAAACTGGCGTATGGTGTAAACCTGGTTACTATTTCACGGGATTATTATGATTCTTTAAAGTTTGAAGAAATTCCGGATGATGTAATATCAGAAGTATTTCAATCAACAACTGCAGGGATATCCTATGTTATTGAGGAGGCTAATAAAAAAGGAATAAAGAGTATTCCGGTATCACCATTTTTTAATATTGGGAAACCTGTAGGGGGAAGTCAAAGAAGATTTCATTCGCAAGTATATATTGATCTAAACGAGGATGGGCATGGAGCTCGTTTAGAAATGCATCTTAAAGCGTTTGCAGAGATGAGAGAACGTGAATGTCGTCTATGCAAGTCAAATCATGGTGGGGGCTCTAGACTAGTTTTAAAAACAAATTTTTGGACATTTTTTGTTAGCGGCAGTCCTTTAAGAAATTATCATCTCAGATTTTATCCAAATGAACATCTTGAGCGATTAAATGAACTTGATAAAAAATATTTTGACGATCTCGCACATAATCTAAAAATAATCTGGAGCGCTCTAAATGACATCTTTGCTAATCCAAATAGGAATATTATTCTTAATATGAAACCCTATGGGTATGAAAAATCACATTTTCATCTATTTGGAGACATTTTACCTTATGAGTTTGTCGGGGGGGCGGAAATGGCAGATGATATGCGAGTAGCTCGATTACTTCCAGAAAATGTTGCTAAGGATCTAAGAAAAATCATTCATAAAAAGGATCTAATTTCTAAATCTTAAAAAATTTAAAAAAATTTGATTAAAATATTTAAATTATAATGAGTTTTAATTTTTTATTCTATATGGCTTAAATTAAATATTCCAATTGTGTTCGAATTAAGTAAAAATAAAAGAATTATATCTGAAGATTTATGACTATTGAATTTTGTGCAGTTATTTTAGCTGGTGGGATTGGGAAAAGGCTACACCCCCTTACATCAATACTTCCCAAACCTCTTGTCAAGGTTACAAACAAACCAATGATTGACTATGCCATAAATCACGTAAAATACGCAGGAATTAAACATATCATTATTGCTTTAGCTCATAGGGGTAATCTTTTAAAAGAATATTTGGAAAAAGAATGGACACAGAATAAATTAGGAGATATACGATTAGAGTATTTAATTCAAGATTCTAGCGGAACTGCGGATGCTGTAAAAAAATGCCGTGAGAATATTGACAGTGAAAAATTTATTGTTAGCATGGGAGATATTGTAACTAACCTTCCAATGAAAAATATTATGCAATTTCACAGTGAAAAAAAAGGAATTTCTACAATTTCCATGAAAACAGTGGAGAGTCATACATCCCAGTATGGAGTAGTTTTATTAGATAAAAATAGGAAAATTTACCTTTTTTTAGAAAAACCTCAACCCATGGAACTATATGTAAGTGGTATGGCACAACGTACTGACCTATTTCTTCACACAAACATTATAAATACGGGAATTTATGCATTTGATACAAAAATTCTAGACATTTTAGAAAGTCAACCACTTGCAGATTTTGGAAGTGATGTATTTCCATATCTTCTTGCAAATAATTATGATCTATATGGTTTTGTTGAAAATTATTACTGGCTTGATGTTGGTAATCCACAAACATATCTTTGGGCAAACTGGGATCTTCTGAGAAAATATAGCTGGCCTATAACTCCCAATGGAAATGAAGATGATAACATTTGGACCATAAATAAAATCAATACAGAAGGTTCTGTTAATATTTATAAATGGACTTGTTTTGGGGATGATGTACGTTTAAAAAATAATGTTCAAATAAAAGAATTATCTTCAATTGGTTCAAATGTGGAAATTAAAGAAGATTCAATCATAAATAAAAGTGTTATTTGGGATAATGTATCTATTGGTGCCGGATGTAAAATTAACTCTTCAATAATATGTAATGATTGTACTATTGGAAATAATGTAGTTCTAAATAACGTTATTTTAGGTCCAAACTGTAAAATTAGCGATGATAAAGTTATTTCTGATAAATCCATTGAAATGGGCACCGAAATATAGCTTTCTCTTATTTGTTTTCATCTAGAAAGTAAAATAATTTGTCCTGTATTAATAAAAAAAGAAGAAATTAGTTTTTATTTAAATTTATTAATCATATTTAAATGGCTTAAATGCATTAGCATCTAATTTTTCGAATATCGAGTCGCTATCCTTAACCATTCCAAGATATTCCCATTCTCCCTCATCTACCATCTCTTTTTTTCCATATTTCACTGCCATATCATACAAACGAATGAATTTTTCATAATGTTCTGCAATTCTATTTTCTGAATAATCTCTAGCTGTCCATGTGCTTATTAAAAACTGCCAATCACTGGATTCAAGAAGTAAAAGTTCCCTTCCTAGCTGTTCAATAATATCTTTTAAATTTTTATCAGCTGAAGCATAATATTTTTCAACTAATTCTTCCATCTTTGTTTCACATTCGTAAATATAATGATATGACCAAGATGTCCAATCATTTAGCCATGTATTATGCCAACCAGAAAGTCCCCACGACCCTTCAGGCAAAGAAATTATTTTATTTGGCGGATGTTGTTCTAAATACCTTGAACATGTTGTAAGATCAACTTCTGGGTCATCTTCCATCCATTTTAATATCTTTTTTAACCATCGGGGTCCTTCAAACCACCAATGACCAAAAAGCTCACAATCATACGGAGCTACAACAACACCAAATCGATTATTCTTACTTTTATCTTCATTTAATATATCTTTTACTTGATTTTTAAAATGAGATGCATTTTCTTCCAGACGTTTTTCTATATCTTCTGGATAATACTCCATTTTTTGCCCAATATCTATTTTTGCTCCGGTAACTTTCCAATATCGATTTCCTCCGGGATAATGTTTTTTATGAAAGTCTAAATAGTTTCCATCTCCGGGAAATCCATGCTCACCCGACCAAACGAGGAGACCCGTTTTTTCATCTCTTGTAAAAATAGCAACTGGTGGTAAATTTGGTCTTGACCCCAATAAATAAGGTTCATAGGGGGTTCTGTCAAATTTTAATTCTAAAGGTTCATATTTTACTTTGAAATGCTCCCATAACTTTAGCAATATAGGAAACCTTTCAAGATAAACACCTTTAGTTTCGCCCCCCATTGTTGAATGTGTATCTACGATAAAGTAACGAAATCCGTGCTTTGCAAGAAAATATTCCACACCTTCCCTATAATATTCCTCTTCAGTTAAAGGATTTTTCCATTTATATGCTGGTCTATAACCACATTCTGGAAGCCACATTCCAATCGGCTCACGATCGAAAATTTGCTTATGATAATCCTTTGCAATTTTAATTTGAGCATTTACTGAACTATCCTTTCCTAGTAAAGGAAAATAGCCGTGTGTAGCGAAACAAGTCATTAATTCTATTATATTTTTATCTTGTAGTTTCTTAAATTCATTCACAATATCTTGATTGTAATTATGATTGAAAGTATCTTTTATTCCTGTGTAGAATTTTTCCCATTCATGACCAGTTTTTATTAGATTTTCAAACTTATATTTGGTAAATTCCTCAATATCATGGATAGATGCATCAATTTTCATATCTAAATACGCATTAAAATCAGCCTTGAATGAATTGTGCTTTAACATTGCAACTAATGGAGGACTCAAACTAATTGTTATTCTTGGAGTGTAGCCCTCATTTATAAGTTCATTTAAAATATTCAAAATTGGTATATAAGTCTCGCTTGCTGCCTCGTTTAACCAAGATGTCCCATGAGGCCAATTTCCATGGTTAATAACCCATGGTAAGTGAGAATGAAGGACAAAAGAAAAACTCCCAATACCTTTTTTTCCAACCATTTTATTATCAAATCCAATTTTTGATTTTATCAAAATTCTATGAAAGAAAATTTATTATTTTATCTATAAAATTAAATTTCTTAATTTTATCCTTTCCATAAAATTAATTAAAAATTATAAATTAATTTATTTTTGTAAAGGTCGATCCATGATGACTTTCGAACTAGGGAATATCTTAAAGCGGGGTATTATAGCTGGAAGAGTTAATGAAAGTTTACCCCCAGAGATGTCAACTGTCCTTGGATGTCTTCATGGATCTACTTTAAAGCCAAATGATATACTCGTTATGGCTAGAGATTTTCATAAAGATTCTCGTATGTTAAAAAGGGCTTACGCTGCTGGTATTCTATCAACAGGTGTAG
>JAHLWH010000086.1 GCA_019058015.1 Promethearchaeota archaeon
ATGTTATTCTATTTAAAGCTGGATTAAAATTCGAAGGTCGACGTGATTCAGGTCTTAATGCAATTTTTGATATAGCATTTGTGAACATTGGTGGTCTTATTTCCTATTTCTTCTATCATTTGTTTTGTGAGACTCAGGGATTTCATTACAATCTGTATATGGCGATACTTTTAATTATTTCCTCAATTGTAATTGTTTTATTCATTGGTTTTAGAAAAAAAGTTATCAATTATTCTTTAAATAAAAGATTTGAAAAATTAACCGGTTATGATGAGGAATTAAAGGAAAACTTTTACCTAGCACAGATTTATAGCGAGTTGCTTGAAGAAAAGTTAGAAAATGTTAAAAAGAAAGTTAAATCTAAAAAAATAGACATCGATTTACTTTAAATTAGTCGAATTTAATTAAAAAAATAAATAGAATTAAAACTAGAAATTGCTATAAGTCATAAATTTTTGCTCGCTACCTACTGCATATATTTCGAATTTCTTCCCTTTTTTACTCTCACAAAAAATTTGTATTAGAGGGAATACATAGATTGGACTTTTAATCTTATAGTCTTTGTCTTTTTCAAATTTCTGATAGTCATTTGCAGCTTTTTTGACTACTTTGGATATATTTTTATTATAGTAACCAAGGTTTGGCTCAATGGTTTTATCAGATAATTCCTTTACATTAGTAAATTTAATTCCTTCAACTGATTCAATTAATTCTCCTAATTCCTCCCCTATTTGCTTTTCATATTTCGTTGGAGCACTTGAATAGAGCTTTGGAACATTAGTCATTTTAGATATGAAAGGTACAGGTAATTTTTTCCATTTAAATGTTGTTCCGTATCCATCACATGTTTTACATTTGTTTCTAATCACTCCAGTTTTATAACAAACATTGCAATTATACTTGAACGGTTTTTTCTCTTTTTTTGCTTCAGCGCCAGTTAATACTATCATATCGGTTGTTTTAGTGCCATTGGTACATTCTTTGCATTTTGTCTCGGTATACCCTTTTCCTTTACAATCACTGCAGGGCACTTGTTCAATTGTTTCATACATTGGCACAATATCAGGACCTTTCCATTTACTTTTTTCAATTTTAGCCCCTCTTAATGAATAAAAAGTATTTTTGCTTAGTTCTTTTATATCCCCACGTTCTTCTTTCTGATCTTTAGAGGTTTCTACTTTCTGTTCGATTAAAAAGTAGATGGAGGCTTCTTTCATGGTTTCTTTTACCGTTTCACCAGCAGAAATAGTATCAAGTGAAAATACTGCACCTTTAGTTCCAAATTGCTTTTCTAATTCTTTTTTCTTTTGTTTATATGCTTTTTGTTTCCATTTATTGAAAATATCATCTATATTTGGACTTTTAATTCTAACATCAGGCATTTAATCTCGCTTAAAATTATATTTTAAAATTGTAATATATTAAATTAGAAATTAATAATTATATATTTTATTTCCATACAAAATAACTCGATAAAAAAAGTAATAAATAATTAAGAATTAAATAAGTTTGAAAACATATTAATTATATATTCAAAAGGGATGATAAGATAATGTCCGATGTCGATAAACAATCTGTTGAATATTTTTTAGAGTGGATAAAAAGTGGGGGTCTATCTCAATGGATTGAACACTTTCTTAATAGTGGTGATGAACTTAAATTAAGACAAATTCTCGATATTTTTAATCGAATTAAAACCATATTCGGATTTTAGCTAATCAAATTTTCGTTCTTATTTTCCTAAATTCACTCATTTTCAAGAAAAGGTTATTATTGATAAATATTTTATAAATTCATATTTATAGATTTAGTCATTATTTTGGGACAGCAAATTGGTTTCAATTAATAAAGATTTTTTTATTGTTCTTGATAGAAATCCATTATTTACAAAAAAAGAAATATTTACAGTTTATTTATTCTATCTAAAACGAAAAACTGGTAGGCAATTAATTTATTCTAGTCAGCCATTTTTTAAGGGGAAATTGGTATTTGGATTAGACCTTAAAAATAAAATCCGTCCAGTGAAATTTGAAAAATATCTCAAAGGAGGAACTAAACCTGTTGATCCGAAATTATTTAAAGAATTTTTAAAATCTAATAAAAATAAATTTGTAGCAATCTCAGACCAAACAGATATAAAAAATTTGAAATCTTTAATGGAAATGCTAAAATCCTTCCAGTTTAATAGAATTGAGCGCTTAACACTCTGTAATTCATGTCTAAACAATAATAAATTTACCTTATTGGATAAATCAGAAATTATCCGTTCTTTTAAGAATCAATTAATATGTCCTAATTGCGCACTTTCTCTTATTACTAATGAATTGAAAATGCGAGATATTGATATTAATCCAAAATTAAAAGATTTCTTGAAACATTTAATTTTAAAATTTAAGAATGTTAAAAAAATATTAACTACTTTCACCCCAAATTTCAATCCAGTAAAAAATTCTGATTTAACTTTATATGATTTATTAGAAAAAAGGAAAGAGGGAGAAAGAGAATATAAATTAACTATTAATGAAATTGATCTTCCAGATGAGTTTAAGGAACTATTAAAAAAAGAAGGATATGGAGAACTACTCCCAATTCAAATTAAATCTATAGAATCAGAATTACTCGATGCAAGTAAAAATATTAATTTGATGATTGTATCACAGACTTCTTCTGGGAAAACTTTAATTGCCGAATTAGCTGGTATAAAGAAGATATTAATGAATAGAGAAAATCGGATGTTATATTTAGTCCCGATTGTGGCGTTAGCTAATTTACGTTATGAGGAATTTAAAGAAAGATATAACAAATTAGGGATCAACGTTGCGATAAGAGTCGGAAAGTCAATAATTGGAGAAGATTATTCTTATGATTCTGGAAAAATTAGAGATTCTCAAATTATTGTGGGAACTTATGAAGCGCTTGATTTTTTCCTTAGAAGTGGAAATCCCCAGGAATTAGGTGAATTTAAAACAATTATTGTTGATGAAATTCAAAATTTGGGGGATTCTGAAAGAGGATTCATCATTGATGGGTTAATTTCTAGATTGAAATCATTATTTCTTCCCAATAAATGTCAATATTTATATTTAAGTGCAACTGTTGGAAAACCAGAAGATATCGCAACTGAATTGAATGCCAAATTAATAAGATACAGTGAACGGCCAGTTCCCGTTGAAAGGCATCTATTATTATGTTTAAATGAACACGAAAAAAATAAAAATATGTCTAAACTTATAAAGCATGAATTTTCTAAAGTTTCAAATTACGGATTTAAGGGCCAAACAATTATATTTACTAATTCTAGAAAGAATTGTCATACCTTAAGCGAATATCTAAGAAGCCAAGGAATTAAAATCGAAGCATATCACGCAGGATTGACATATAAGGAAAAAAAAGAAATTGAAGATTTATTCCTTAAACAGAAGATATCTGCTGTAGTTACTACCGCCGCACTTGCAGCTGGTGTAGATTTTCCTGCAAGTCAGGTTATATTTGATTCTCTTGCAATGGGGATCAATTGGCTAAAAGTATCAGAATTTGAGCAAATGTATGGCAGAGCTGGACGGTTTAAAAAGCATGATCTCGGCAAGACTTATCTTTTAGTTATACCCAATCGAATTTTTAATTTAAGAAATAAAGAAACCGAGGAAAAGGTCGCACTTCATTTATTAAATGGTAAACTTGAACCAATTGAAGTTGAACCAGATGAAGATCGAATGCTTACTGAACTTTTATCATTTATTACCATGAAAAAATCTTCACAATATGAGGATATCCGTGAGTTTCAAGAGAATTTAATTAATAATGATTATTTGTTAGATGATTTTTTGAAAGTTCTTATACAAAAGAAATTGATAAATAAAGAAGATTCTTTATATAAAGCTAATAAATTAGGAACTGCGATCTCTACGTCTTTTTTGACAATTAATGAAGCATTATTAATCAAAGATCAAATATTTATTGAGAAAATTCCATTAGTAACTATTACTTTGAATTTAGAGCCCTTGAAAAATGTATATGTTAGCAATAAGATTGTTTCTGAGGTCTCAAAAAGCATAAATGCTAAATATGTGTCTAATCAGTTATTTTCCGGAACTATACTTTCAATTATGGAAAGTAGAAATTATAAAAGGAGAAAAAGTTTTCCAAAATTTTTAATAGATATTTTGACAAATTGGATTAAAATCTTATTTAATTGTGAATGCAAAGATGCACCATATTGTGATTGCGGTCTGAATAATCTCCAAAACCTGATGTTCTCATTAAGAATCGATAAGAAATATTCAATTGATGATATTTACTATTATCTATTAAAGGAGTTTGAGATTATTATATATCGAGGTGATTTGATTGATTTTTTTGAAAGTCTAATACATTCTTTTCAAACGATTAAAAATATCTGTGAATCGCTAAAATTGAATGACGATATAAAAGAGAAATTATTATTTATTCCAAAAATGATTGAAAAAATTAAAGATCCAAAAATTTCAAACAATTAAATTATATATGGATGATATACTAATTATTTATTAATATGTAGAAGTCTTTCCAATAGAGATATGCTTTATAGTATTTTTCTTTATGAATCCAATTCTGGATTATTGATGTTTGATAAGAGTTTTCAAAGGATAAGTCATGGCAAAATGGAGTTATTCTCGTCGTTTTTCTCGGCGATTAAAAGCTTTATTCAAGAAATGTTATTAGAAGGCTCAAAGAATTTAAAGAATATTGAGCTCGGGAATTATGTCATAAAAATTACTACAATACCGGAGCTTAATGTCGATCTTGTTTTAATTATAGACCAAGAAGATAATAAAAAAGCTAATAGACTTATTCCAAAAATAATTAAAATTTTATTAAAACATCAGGAAATGTTCGTGGAGTGGAATGGAAATAGAAATCTATTCGATATTTTAGATCATCCAATTACCCAGTTAATTGCTACTGAAAAATCTTTAATTGATGAGAAAACTCTTACTGATAATCAAATGGATATTTTAAAATCAATATGGAAACAAAAAGGAAAAATTTCACCCCAAAAACTCGAGGATTTATTAAAAGAAAAGCAATTCCTAGAGGAACGTTTGAATGTACTCGAAAATTTAATAAGAAAACAAAATATAATCGAAAAACTCATAGAAATAACGAATCAATTAAAAGATGATACGGAATATTTACAGTATCAGAATAAACTTCAACAAGTATATAAAGATATCGATGATACAAAATTTAAAATTAAATATTATTTACAAAGAGCAAAAGAATCTTTAAGTGAGTCTTTAAAAAAAATTGGTCAGAAACCTCTTATTGAGGGAGAATATAGAGACACATATTTAAATCTATATTCTTTTGGTTCAAAAATTCAAAAAATATCTTCTGGAAATGAGTATCAGAAATTTAAAGAAATGGCAAAAATGTTACTTGAAAAAGACGCGAACCGAGAATCAGAATTTGCTCAAGTTATAAAAGATATCCTAAAATTAAAAGAGGAAGATATTAAAGATTATTTATAAATAAAGCTTACTTTATATTTATACTGTAGTAAAAATTTCAACAACATCTTCATTTTGAAGTAAATAATTGATTCCTACTCTTTTTTTATTCATAATTGAACCTTTTCTGTAGACTACGGCATATTTGAAGTATTTATAAAAACTTTTATGTATTTTTAATGCAATATCTTTAACAGTTGAATCATTATTAACAATTAAAGGTGGTTCAGCTATTTTATTTCCTGATTTGGTAAAAATTTTAATCTTATTGAGAAATTCTAAAATATTATTACCAAAATCCATAAACCCTTCACCTTTTTTTCCACTAACACCAATGATTAATGGAAATTTATTTTTATATTTCTTTTTTAATAAATCAAATTGATTCTGAGTATTAGACAAATCGCCTTTAGTTCCTAAAATGATCATTTTTTTATATGCAATTGATTGATTTAATGCATCTGATACCATTTCCAAATTAATTTTTCCATGGATTTTTACTACTGCATTATGGATACCACTTTCCTTTACTATTTGCTTAATATCTTCGTCCATATTCAAATATTTTTTTGCCTCTTCGGTTAAATAATATACTTGAATTTTATTAGAACCCGTTTTTTCAATTTCAATTGGTGGTGATGTTATATTAATTCGGATATTTGCCTTGCTAAATTCACTTAATAATAACTCCATTTGTTTTTGGATGCCTCTACTTAAATCAATACATATGCATATTAAATCTGCAGAGCGAACAGCCGATAATATTTCAGTTCCATGACCCACACCTTTTGAGGCGCCTTCCATAATTGCAGGCATGTCAACAATCTGAAATTTTATTTTATTAAATTTATAGATTCCTACCTGGGGAATAGGTGTGAATTTACCGATATTTTCATATTTTGCTCCTGTTAAATGATGAAAAATTGTTGTTTTTCCCGCTCCCAGCGTATTATAGTCGCTAATTAATATTACTTGAATTCCCTCTGATTTTACTGAGAAAGGACTAATTCTGGAGCTAAGTTTCTTTTGTCTTTTCTTGTTAGACTCCAGTTCACCTTTTAATTTAACTAATCTTGTTCTATTTAAAGCAACAATTTTTTCCGTTGCCTTATGCTTTGGAACTAAGGATATGAATTCTTCTAGTTTTTTAATTTTTTCTTCAAGTGATTTTGCATCCAAATATTCTGCATATTTAGCTTTAGCCTCGGAACCGATATTGGAACTCAGAGTATTTTTCCCATTCTACTTTAAATATTTTTAATTGAATTTTTATAATATTGATCTAAATCGATCTTCTTCTTTAAGCTTCAAATCGCCAAGGATCTCATCGATTAAAGATATAAATTTTTTGAAATATTTAGGTTTTTTTGAAAAGATATCATTTATTGAGTATCTGTTGGTAAATCTATTAGAAACTTGAATTAATTGTTCTTTCACAATTTCTACGGCAAGTTTTTTATCAATAATTGCATAAGAAATTAGGGGTAGGGTATCTTCAGGAGTTGCGACTCCTGGTAGTGCTAATGGAATAGAAACACAAACTAACTTAAATGAAGCAAGTGATATGGTATCGATATCGTCGCCCATGACTTCGTGACTAAATCCATCAAGTGCTTGGAGAAATCCGGCTCTTAAATTTGGATCAAGTTGTTCGGGGGAGCTATAATATTTAATTTGAATTAAATTTCTATTTCCTAAATTAATTCCAGCTTCATATATTGGCATAGGGGCCTATTTTATTGAAAATTTTAAAATTATAATTAAAATAATCAAGTAATAAATAAATTATGATTTTATAAAATATTTCTATTCTGATTCTTTTAAACATTTCAAACGATTTTTGAAAGTAATGAAGATAATATTTCATTGATTAAAAGATTATTTCAAAGATTTCTTAGTAAATGATATATCTCCCTTTGCAAAAGATAGAGATGAGACCTATGGATTAATACATAAGATTTATGGTGAGCTTGACTTAAATGTGGCCTTAATCTTTACTGAAATGGTCTTTATAAGCATTATAAGTATTTTGCATAAGCATATGAGTCGTCATTGGTCCTACTCCTCCGGGAACTGGCGTTATTCTTGAAACTTTTGGAAGGACATTTTCAAAATCTGTATCACCATATAAATGTCCATCGATGCGCGTAATTCCCACGTCAATAATCACAACTCCTTCTTTAATCTGATCAGCCTTTATAAATTTCGGCTTTCCTACTGCAACAATTAAAATATCGGCGTTCTTAATATATTTATTTATGTCTTTAGTTTTAGTATGGCAAACACTGATTGTAGCATTTCTTTTTAATAGCATAAAAATCAAGGGCTTCCCAACAAGCCTACTTCTATTGATAATTGTTACATCTTTTCCAGAGAGCTCAATATTATAATATTCCAATAACTTAATGATGCCTTTTGGAGTACAAGGACTCAAATATTCATTATAATTGAATAAATTTCCTGAATTTAAGGGGTGTAATCCATCAACATCTTTATTTGGATCAATTGCAGCTAAAAATTGGTTCGTATCATCTATTAGATCTTGTGGGAGGGGTAATTGCAATAAAATTCCATGAACGGAAGGATCAGTATTTAATCGATTTATTTCATTTAAAAGTTGATTTTTATTAACATTTTTATCTAATTCTATGGATACACTTTCAATATTAACTTTATTGCAGATTCTTTTTTTAATATTAAGATATACTTTTGAAGCCGGATTATCTCCTACAAGGATAGTAGCTAATTTTGGTTTAATTCCAGATTTCTTGATATCTTTCTTAACCTGCTGTTTCAGTTTTTGATTTAATTCTTCTGCTAATTTTTTTCCATCTATAATTTTTTCTTTTTGCATATTGATGTTCATTTTAAATCTCTTTAAACACTTATTGAGTCTCTATTTAAAATTTCTATTAATTCTTAAAGAATTGGCTTAATTTAATTTACTTATTTTTTAAACTTTACAATTATGCCACTAATAAAATCAATAATATTTTATTTTTTCTCTGTTAGCAATTATGATATACTTATAAACTTAATTCTAATAAAAATCATTAACAATTTTAAAATAATAAGTATTAAATAAAAAATCTAAATAAATTGTTTAAATTGCTAATCGAACCTAACTTAATAATGCTTTAAATATATATATCTTTCATTTTTACTTAAATTATTATAAGTTAAATAATTAGAGAATCAAAAAAAATTAATTATTAGGAGATAAATAATGGGTGCTTTAATAAGAGTTAGAATGAGTCTGCATGATGCTCATTATGGTGGGAATTTGGTGGATGGAGCCAAAATACTCCAACTTTTTGGGGATGTAGCTACAGAGCTTTTAATTAGAAATGATGGTGATGAAGGACTTTTCAGAGCATATGATAATATAGAGTTTTTAGCACCAGTATATGCAGGAGATTTTATTGAAGCAGAAGGAAAAATAGTTGAATCAGGAAATACATCTAGGAAAATGATATTTAAAGCAACAAAAGTAATTACTCAAAAACCTGAGATCAGCGATTCTGCAGCTGATGTTTTGGATAAACCTATAATAGTATGTAAAGCAAGTGGAACTTGTGTTGTTCCAAAAGAAAAACAGAGAAAATAGAGAAGAAATATTATGGATAAACTTATTATAACTACAGCAATATGTGGGGCAGAGGTTACAAAAGAAGTCAATCCAAATGTTCCATATACTATTGATGAAATAGCAAAAGAAGCTGAATCTGCATATAAAGCTGGAGCAAGCATCATCCATTTACATGTGAGAGAAGATAATGGTACTCCTACTCAAAATATAGACAGATTCAAAGTGTGTATAGAAGAATTAAAAAATCGATGTCCGGATGTTATAATTCAACCTTCTACTGGGGGTACTGTAGGTATGAGTAATAAAGAAAGACTCCAACCAATTTATTTAGAACCTCCTCCTGAAATGGCTACTCTTGACTGTGGTACTTGTAATTTTGGGGGAGATGAGATTTTTATAAATACTGAAAATACTATTATAGAATTTGCTAAAAAAATAAAAAAACGGGGCATTAAGCCGGAATTAGAATGTTTTGATAAGGGCATGGTTGATATGGCCCTAAAATTGCATGATAAAGGATATATCAAAGATCCGATGCATTTTAACTTTGTTTTAGGTGTTAATGGTGGTATAAAGGCAAGTCCAAGAGATTTGGTTTTTTTAACAGAAAGCATTCCTAAAGATTCTACATATTCAGTGTGTGCTATAGGAAGACACGAGTTTCCAATGGTAACTTTATCAATAATAATGGGTGGTCATGCAAGAGTTGGATTTGAAGATAATATATACTTATCCAAAGGAGTTTTAGCAAAATCTAATGGAGAATTAGTCGAGAAGGTTGTAAGAATCTCAAGGGAATTAGGAAGAGATATTACTACTCCTATGGAAGCAAGGAAAATATTGGGATTAAAAAGATAAGAGGAAAATATATTATGGAAAAAGGATCTAAATATGGAATACATAGAGTCATTGAACCCAAGGGAACTTTTCCTCAATCTGCAACGAAAATATCAAATGATATGGAAATATTCGACAACGAGATTTTAATAGATGTTGATTACTTAAATATCGATTCTGCAAGTTTTTCTCAACTTAAGGATGAAGCAGGTGGAAATAAAGAAAAAATTAAAAATAAAATATTGGAAATTGTAAATGATAAGGGTAAAATGCAGAACCCAGTCACTGGCTCTGGAGGAATGCTAATTGGAAGAGTAGAGAGAATTGGTGACTCTTTAAAAGATAAAATTGATTTAAAAGTAGGAGATAAAATTGCTACTCTAGTATCACTTACATTAACGCCACTAAGAATCGATAAAATCCTAGATATAAAACCTGATATTGACCGAGTTGACATTAATGGGAAGGCTATACTTTTTGAAAGTGGAATATACGCAAAACTTCCGGAAGATATAGAAGATACGATAGCCTTAGCCGCTCTTGACGTGGCAGGTGCTCCAGCTCAAACTGCTAAACTTGTGAAACTGGGAGATTGCGTCTTAGTACTTGGAGCAACCGGAAAATCCGGATTAATGTGCTCCTATATGGCTAAAAAAATAGTTGGATCAAAGGGCAAAGTAATAGGACAAGCACGAAATGAAAAACGTGCCAATTTTCTTAAAAGCACAGAATTTTGTCATGAAGTTATTATTGCGGATGTTCTTAAACCTATAGACGTTTTAAATGATACTTTAAAGGTAAATAATGGAAAAGAAGTTGATATTTCGATAAATTGTTTAAGTATTCCAAATACAGAGATGTCTAGTATTCTCCCTGTTAAGGAAAATGGAATAGTGTATTTCTTTTCCATGGCAACAAGTTTTACAAAGGCAGCATTAGGCGCAGAAGGTGTTGGGAAAGATGTTGTAATGATAATTGGAAATGGATATACAAAAGGTCACTCTCAAATAGCTTTAGATGAGTTAAGAGAATCTGATAAATTAAGGAAAATTTTTGAGGAAAAGTACGTTTGATATAAATAAGTATATAAAATAATGAAAAAAAGGCAGAACAAATGAAGGTATATAGAAGATTTGAGCTCTTTAAGAACGTTCCAGATGAACAATGGAATGATTGGCATTGGCAGTTTAGAAACAGAATAACTACTTTAGATGAACTAAAAAAGTATATACCCCTTAGTAAAGAAGAGGAGGAAGGAATAAAGAAATGTTTGGAATCTATGAGGATGGCAATAACTCCCTATTATTTATCTTTGATAGATGTTAATGATAAAGATGATCCCATAAGAAAACAAGCAATCCCAACAGTATTTGAATTAGAAAAGTGTGAAGATGATCTCCATGATCCTCTTCATGAAGATGAAGATGCACCAGTTAAGGGGTTAACTCATAGATATCCGGATAGAGTACTTTTTTTAATCACAGAGAATTGCTCAATGTATTGTAGACATTGTACAAGGAGAAGGTTTGCTGGACATCATGATAAAGCCCCCCCAACTTCGCAAATCAATAATGCAATCGAATATATTGCCAAAACTCCAGCTATAAGAGATGTCTTATTATCTGGAGGAGATGCTTTGTTAGTTTCTGATAAACAATTGGAGTATATAATAAAGAAGTTAAGGGAGATACCTCATGTTGAAATTATTCGTATAGGTTCAAGAACTCCTGTAGTAATGCCTCAACGGATTAATCAAGAATTAGTCGATATGCTTAAACAATATCATCCGATTTGGTTTAATACCCACTTTAATCACCCAAATGAAATTACTGAAGAATCCAGAAGAGCTTGCGAAATGATTGCCGATGCTGGGATACCCCTTGGGAATCAATCAGTATTATTAAGAGGAGTAAATGACTGTATTCATGTAATGAAAAAACTAGTCCATGAGCTAGTGAAAATAAGAGTTAGGCCATATTATATTTACCAGTGCGATTTATCTATGGGACTTAAGCATTTTAGAACAAGTATCGCCCAAGGAATTGAAATTATCGAAGGTTTAAGAGGCCATACTTCTGGTTTATGTGTACCTACATTTGTAGTTGATGCACCTGGGGGAGGTGGGAAAATACCTGTTATGCCAAATTATGTTGTTTCACAGGGAAATAGTCGAGTTGTATTAAGAAATTTTGAAGGAGTTATTACAGCTTATGCAGAGCCATCAGATTATCAAGCAACATGTAATTGTGAAGATCGAGAAAAACTAATTGGAGTTGCGGGATTATTAAATGGACAAAAAATAACAATAGAACCCGAAGATCTAGAACGTAATATAAGGAAAAGGAGTTTAAGTAAATAAAAGCAAAAGCATTGAAAATATTTAATATTTAAAATAAAATCTATTCTTTTAATTATGAAAGATCATGGAGATCTCGATGCAACTTCTTGATATAATTAAAGAACACAAAATTATCTCAATTATTGGATTGGGTAAAAATACAGGAAAAACTACGTCTTTAAATTATATTATTAAAAATTTTAAAAGAAATTTGGGGATTACTTCTATAGGAAGAGATGGAGAAAAGTATGACGTTATTACACGTTTACCAAAGCCTCGCATTTATATTGAAAAGGGAACTTATGTAGCAACAGCAGAGCAAAGTCTTGATAATAGTATTATCAAGATGGAACTCATTAAAACTACGGGATTTAATACACCATTAGGAGTGATTAAAATATTAAAATCAATGAGTAGTGGTAATGTAGAACTAGCAGGTCCATCGATAAATAAATATTTATCGAACATTTGTTTAGAATTAATTAATTTAGGATGTGATATCATCTTAGTGGATGGTGCATTTGATAGAAGATCATATGCGGCTCCTGTAATAGCTGATGCTACAATTCTTTCAACGGGGGCATCTATATCAGAAGATATTCATAAAGTTGTAGATTTAACCACTCATACAGTAAAATTATTGACCCTAGAAAATGAAAAGGAAGTAGAAATACTCAAATTAACTAATAAAATTTTCAAAAACTCAAAAATTGGGATAATTGATTCAAAAAACTCTATAAAAATGCTAGATTTAGTAACATCACTAGACGCCGCTAAAGATATAATTGAAAATTTAAACAGTAATTCAAAATACGTTGTAATAAAAGGACCAATTACTGATAAATTATTAAACGATTTAATGGATTCTTCTGAAAAATATAAAGGTGTTACATTTTTGGTGGAGGATGGAACAAAATTATTTCTAAGTAAAGGTATAATGGAAAGATTTCAAAAGAAAGGTGGCATTTTAAAAGTATTAAATCCAATAAAATTAATTGCTGTAACCGCAAATCCAACCTCTCCATTTGGATACGAGTTTGATAAAAATGAATTTTTAAAATTATTAAAAGAAAATATTAACATCCCCATTTATGATCTAGGACCTAATGATTAAATAAAACCATTTAGACTAAAATTTGGAAGGTTTGGTGGTTTTAAACATAAATAAAAAGTTGTAAATACAATTGGAAATTTAAAAAAATATTATATTTTAAGTGAAAAATTTGAATAAGAAAGCCGTAAATAGCAAATTGAACTTAGATTTTTCAATAGTAAAAAAAGCAAGAGAGACGGCAAGAATTATTGCTTTTGATACCCAAAAATTTATAGATCGCCACACTACAACCACAATTGAGAGAACCATTTGTAGATTACTCGGCATTGATGGAGTAGATGAGTTTGGGGTTCCCTTACCGAATGTAGTTATAAATAACATTAAAAAAGGTAAGGGGCTTGGGATTGGTGCCGCTATCTTTATTGGAAATGCAATTCTCCAAAAAAAATTATCCCCTCAAGAGATTGCTGAAAAAATAGTAAAAGATGAACTTGATCTGACAAAACTTCCTTTGAATGATTCATCTGAAATAAAGCCTACAATAATCAAATTAGCTAAACACACTTTAGAAAAAATTACAAAAAATCAAAACAAGAGAGACTCTTATCTTGAAAAATTTGGTGAATAGGAAGGTCCGCTTCTATATATAAT
>JAHLWH010000087.1 GCA_019058015.1 Promethearchaeota archaeon
AAGTTCAATTATTTCTTCTCTAATTTTCAAATCAATTTTAATATCTTCTTGCATTTCACTATAAGCATTCTCGAAATTTAATACTCTGGAAGTTCCAGATCCGTGAGTCTGGGCTATGATTGGTTCAATTGGTTTTTCTTCTGATTTTTTAAAATCTACTAAATTTTCGTGTGTTATTGTTTTTTCAAATAATTTAGGACTTGTAAGTTTCATTTTAAAAACATAATCTTTAATGATTTTATTAAAAATCTCATTTATGTCATCAAAATTTTTCAAATCTGCTTCAAAACAATATAAAATGTTTAAATTTAACGATTTTTTGATAATTTGATCTCTATCGATTTGAATACCTGTAGAATTTCCATAATTTATCCCAACCATTATTATTGATTCAGAAAAATCAAATACGTTTATAATTTCATTAAAATCTTCCTTTTTCAGAAATTTAAATGAATTAATATCATGAATATCAAAAATTAAAAGTAAAGAATTAATTTCTTGAATGAGATTATGCATTTCTAAAATGTTTGAAAATGTATTGATTATCCAAATCTTAATTATTAAAGGAATATTATTATATATTAAGGATTTTTCATATTCAAGAAAATTTTTTGTACATCCATTATCATACTCTCCCTCAGTCAATTTAAAACCATAAGCGCGAAGAAACTGTACGGATTTTTCGTAATTTGAACCAATGAGTAAAACTTTTATTGTTGAGGGATTCTTTTTCAAATATTGACTCAACCAAAAATTAAAGTAATCTACTTAACATTATTTTTTAGTAAATAATTGCTTTTAATTTTTTCTTCAAAAAATAATAATTCATAATCAGTAATCTTAACATTTTTTAGTCTATCTTTATTTAATTTTATTATATAATAGTTAGATGTATCAAATTAAATGAAAATACTATCTCCTGAAGTTATAGTTATACGTCCGCCAGTCGAAGCATATTCCTTATTAATCGCTGTAACTGGGGGCTGTTCTTGGAATTCCCAAACTGGTGGTTGTAAATTTTGTGGGACATATAAAGGAATTTATGGAGGAATACAGCCATATGCTGTAAGACCATTGGAAGATGTTCTGCAGAATATTGATGAATATGGGAAATTGCATTATGACGGGTTTCCAGTCTTTTTAGCTGGAGGTAATCCTACTTCTCTTCCTACTGAACACCTAGCTACAATTATAAAATATGTAAGAGAAAGAATTAAAAATGTTCTTAGAGTGAGCTGTTATGCAAGAGCATTAGATATTTTAAGAAAATCTGATGAAGAATTAAAAATATTAAGTGAAGCTGGACTTGACATTGTTTATATGGGATTAGAGAGTGGATCTGATACAATATTACGGATTATGAGAAAAGGTATCAATTCAAAAGGATTTATTAAAGCAGGAAAAAAAGTAATGAAATCGGGAATAAAATTGTCTCTATATATAATTTTAGGTTTAGGTGGTTATAAATATACTGAAGAACATGCAATAGAAACAGCGAGAGTTCTTACCGAAATAAATCCAACAATATTTAGATTTCGAACCCTAAATATTTTACCAAATACAGAGTTATATAAAGAAGTACAAGAGGGAAAATTCAAAATATTGAAACCTGTTGATGCATTAAAGGAAGAATATAAGGTTGTTGATAATTTAGGACCAAATGTTACATCAGCATTTAGAAATGATCACATATCTAATTATTGCGATGTAGAATCAGAAAATATAAAAGAAGATCGTGAAGTTGTTTTAAAAATATTAGATTCATTTATCAATGACCCGAGAATTAAAAATATAGAACCTAAAAATCTAATTTATATGTAATTTCTCCTTTTTTAGAAAAATTTTTACAGTGTAAACAGTTAGGTTATCAATTTTATTAAATTCATATAAAAATATTAAAAGGATTTAATAAATATTGTTCATACGAAGTTTGAAACAAGTTCCTTATTCGCACAGGCTGAAACCGGCAGCCCCTATCGAATAAATTTCAAAAGAAATCATCTCCGATTATTTTTTTGAGAATATTTAAAGTGTCATTTAGGTCAGTATTTAATAAAAAATTAGACTCTTTGAATAATTTTTTTTTTTTTAGTTCTGTTTCCAATGTAATTTTTCTGTTTTCATTCTGATTCTAATTAAAACCTCCTATATTTTTGTTACAGAAATATCACTAATTTTTAATATATAAATTAAACGACCCTTAGGATTTTTAATAAAATATATTATGATATTTTGTTTATTTTAGTCAGGAGATTCTTATTAATTTTAAACCTCAAATGCTTTAATAATAAGATTTGAATAAATTTTAATATATAAATTAAACAATCCTTATGATTTTTAATAAAATATAGTATTATATTTTTAATAGTTTAATTATTTTTAATAATTTATTTAAGAAAAGAAAAGAAATTTAATTGGTTTTTTCGAATGGCTGGAAATTATAGAAAAAAAATATTAGCCGATCAAGGTTGGATGCATGCATTTGATGATGTGCTAATAAAGCCCGGATTTACAAATTTTGATCCTAATAGAGTAGATATATCGAGTAGTTTAGGTCCATATAAATTTAATATTCCAATAATGTCAGCGGCAATGGACACAGTTACAGGAGTAGAAATGGCAATTCAAATGGCATTATTAGGTGGTCTTGGAGTACTTCATAGAAATTGTTCTTGCGAAAAGAGACTTGAAATGGTTAAAAAAGTTAAGAGAGCCCGCTCTTATATAGTTGATGATGTAGCAACTATTTTTCCAAATTCTCCAATACATGAGGCAATAAGCAAGATGGAACAATTAGAAATCAGTGGTTTAGTGGTTGTTGATGACAATAATAAAGTAATGGGGATCCTTACTTCAAGAGATATACCTTTCGACGCAAAGCTGAAAGAAAATGGCTTAGTAAAAGATGTTATGACAAAAGAAGTAATCACCGGGAATAGTGGTATTTCAAGAATAGAAGCTGCTAAAATGTTATATAAGATTCGGAAAGAGAAATTACCAATAATAGATGAGGAGGGAAGGTTAGTTGGGTTAATTACAAATAAGGATCTTAAACCAGATTTTCCAAAAGCTTCTCTTGATAAGAGAGGTCGGCTATTATGTGCTTTAGCAGTTTCTCCCGTTATGCCTCGTAATGTTAAAGAAAGAAAGATATTTGAAGAAATTGTTGAATATACGGATATATTTTTTATTGACGTTGCAGATTTTTATAAAAAACAAGATATTGAGAATACTAAAGAAATAATGGAAACTTTTAACGTTCAATTTATATTGGGGAATATTGGGACTTTTGAAGCAGCTGAATATATTTTAACAAAAGTTGATTATGACAGAGATAAATTTATTGCATTAAAAGCAGGAATGGGGTCTGGTTCTATATGTTCAACATCAATTCAAACTGGTGTTGGTGCTCCAACTTTATTTGCTACAGCTCAAATTGCAGATGCAATAGAAAAATATGATCCAAAAATGGGTTTAATTGCAGATGGTGGTTTTAAAAATTTAGGTGATTTACCTAAGGCATTTACCGTTGGAGCAAATATGATAATGACTGGGCACTTTTTTGGTGGGTGTGTTGAGAGTCCAGGGTTTGTGGATACAATTCAAGGTCGTAAGATTAAAGTTTATCGAGGTATGGGAAGTAAAGAGGCAAGACATGTTGCGGGAGATTATATTGTTGATCGTTATTCTAAAGAGACAAAAACATTACCAGAAGGTGTGAGTGATTATATACCTTTTGTTGGACCCGTAGAAGGGGTTATTGAGCAAATGAAAACAGGAATCAAAAATGGGATGATTTATGCTGGGGCAAAAAATATTAAAGAGATGAAAAATGTTGAAATAGGAATTATTACAATGAGTGGTAAATTAGAAAGCGAGCCTCACGATTTAATTGGTAAATGGTAATGGTATTATTTAATTCAATTTTAATATAATTTTCTGATTTTTTGAATTTAGGATTAAGATTTTTAAATTATTTTAATAATAAAAGATGAAATTGATATAAATATGCAAAAAATTCAAAGAGCATTGATTAGTGTATATGATAAAACCGGTATTGTAGAATTCGCTAGGATATTAGTGGATGAATTTGGAATAGAAATATTATCTACAGGTGGAACGGGAAATCTATTAGAAAAAAATAGAATCGTTTTTAAAAAAATCTCAGAATATACACAAACAGATGAAATGTTTAATGGTAGAGTTAAAACATTACATCCAAAAATCCAAGGGGGCATTTTGTTTCGACGAAATATCGTTAATGATATTAAAGATGCTGAAAAATATAATATTCCTTCAATTGATTTAATAGTTTGTAACCTGTATCCATTTAAAGCCATAATTTCTAAGCCTAAATCTACTTCAACAGAAGCCTTAGAAATGATCGATATTGGAGGCCCAACGATGATAAGGGCAGCCGCAAAAAATTATCCAGATGTATCTGTTATTACTAATTCTAAAGATTATCCACTCATTATAAAAGAGCTAAGGGAAAATGAAGGAGCAATCAGTGAAAAAACCAGGGCTTTCCTAGCTCAAAAAGTTTTTACTATTATGGCAGAATATAACGCAAATATTGCAAATTATTTACAAAAAATCAATTTCCCTGATGAAAAATTTGGAGATAATGTAATAAAAATATATAAAAAAGTGCTTGATGTTAGATATGGAGAAAATTGGGATCAAGATGCTGCATTGTACAAAGATCTCTCAGCAGATTTAGGACTTGTAAATATTAATCAGATATCAGGAAAAGAAATCTCTTTCAATAATTACTTAGATATTGATGCAGGCATGCAAGGTCTTTTAGAGCTGGGAACAAAAGATTACGTTTGTTCAAATTTCAAACATACAACTCCAAATGGAGTTGCAATAGATAGAAAAAGTC
>JAHLWH010000088.1 GCA_019058015.1 Promethearchaeota archaeon
CGACCGCTATGAAGGGGGAAGGTTTAGCGGGCAAAGGAACTTAGAGGAAGCGAATGCCAATCTATATTTGATTGGAGAGGGTCTACTATATTAAATTTATAGTAGTAGATACCCATCTCGAAAGGGAGCTGACTTCGAAAGTGGTCGAGACTGAGAAAGCACTCTGAAGAAATTTTAACTATAAGAGGAGTTAGACGATGCGAAGCATTGAACGAACCTATAGGCATGGCGGATGGTGGGACGAGATAAACTGGTCTCAAGTGGAACGCGATGTAAGACGACTTCAGGGTAGGATCTACAGAGCATCCAAGAAGGGTGATTATAAGGGAGTGGATAATCTGATGAAACTTCTGGTAAGGTCTGAAACTGCGAAATTGTTCGCGATTTATGTCATTACTCAGAAGAACAAGGGTAAATCTACTCCTGGAGTAGATGGAAAGGTTTATCTGACAACAAAGGAAAGAATGAGGTTAAGTAAAGACGAGTTTGATTATAAGTCGTATAAGTTTCAGCCTATATTAAGGAAATACATACCTAAAAACCAAGGGAATTGGAGAACAAGGATTTATAAATCTAAGAAAAGGGAATACGGAGAGGCAGAGATGAGACCTTTAGGAATGATGACAATTAAAGATAGGGTGATGGCAACTATTATCTCGCTTGCTCTCTCAGCGAAATGGGAAGCGTTGTTAGAACCCAATGTTATGGGATTCCGTCCCGGAAGATGTACGCAAGACGCAATACAACGGATATATTTGGAGTTAATGAGAGGCGATAAAATAATTTTAGATGCGGACATTAATAAATTCTTTGATAATATTAAGCATGATGCAATTTTAAGCAAGGTAAAAGTGTTTCGCAAGGCTCTATTTCGATGTCTGAAAGTGGGAGTTGTGGAAAAGGGAAAGAGAATCAAAACCGAGAAGGGTATTGTTCAAGGAAGTCCTTTAAGTCCCATTTTAGCCAATATAGCTTTAAGTGGTATGCAAAAGGCTCTTGGAAGAGATATCTGTGTTATATCCTATGCGGACGACTTAATCGTAATTGCTCCAACGATACCAACGATGAAACGGGTAATACCGAACCTCGCAAGGTTTTTAAGAGAAAGAGGTTTGAGTTTAAGACGAGAAAAGACCAGAATAACTACAAAGAGAAGAGGCTTTAACTTCTTAGGTTTTAGAGTCGAGCAACCGCGAATGAAGTTGTATGTAAAACCCCAGAAAGAGAAAGTCAAGAAATTTCTCGATTATTCTAGGGAGTTAGTATGGTCGAATAAGCAAATAGAACAGAGGAAGCTAATAGCGAAATTGAATCCCGTTATTAGAGGGTGGGCGATGTACTATAGATATTCAGACGCAAATGAAGCTTTTAGTTGGGTGGATCACGAAATTTTCGGGATAGTTTGGAGATGGGCGCGGAGAAAACATAATAAAAAGGGAAAGCAATGGATATTTAAGAAATATTTTGAGGAAGTAGGAAAAGACAAATGGATTTTCAAAGACGCAAGAACTGAGTACGCGTTGGTTAAGGCGAGTAAGGTTCAAAGACTGAAATATGACTTTATAGTAAATGATCTTTCTCCTTTTAATCCCGATCCTGTTGTCAAGGAGATCTGGAATAGGAAAAGGTATCAAGAAGTTAGACATGCGATGATATAGATAAGATGACCACTGAAATCACCTTGAGTTTGATTAACTGTGAAGTGGCGACACTGAATAGCGAAAGAACACGCGGCGACGCGTTAGGAACTCTCGGCTTGAGCCGTGTGCGGGGAAACTCGCACGCACGGTTCTTAGAGGGCAAAGGGATAGTAATAACCCCGAGCTACTCGACTGTAGATTGATTCTACACTTATTTTCGCCCTCCTCCTCCCCCTATTTGTTGATGGGCGGAGAAGCATTAAAGACTTTATCCTCACTTTTTTAATTCTTTATTATTAATATTATCTATTGCAATAGAAATTTTTAAAATTCTCAAGGATTTTGTATGATTACAGAAGATAGAGATGCTGGGTGAGATCGACTTTAATATGATGTTGGAGAGAAAAGCATTTTGTACTCTAAACGTCCCTTCCTAACAGCTTTTTCTTTTTATGAAAGCTTTGTACAAGATCACCGATGAGGATATAATGGAAGATATTTTTAAATAAAGAAAGTACGTGGAGGAAATTTGAACTTAATAAATTCCCACAATTGGTGCGAGGATGCCTCGGATGAGCCTTTATTTATCGAGTTCTCAAAAATCTTTGAGGATAAAACTCTTTACGGACTGAACGAGAAAATAAGGCAGTTTGAAGCCACCCACCCTCATTTAACATTGGTCAGTTCCGATGATTTTTCAGAGAGCGAATCGGTAAGTTTTATTTTTTATTTTATAAGAAACGTAAAAATTCTCTTACTTTATTTTTAATTTTTTTTACAATCTTTGGATCATATTTTCTGGTGATATATTCTCTTAATACGTTAAGGCGATCGTTTGAAATTTTCGGCTGCATTAGTTCATCTGAAAGTTTCTCAATTAAATCAACATCATAAATACTGTTTACTTGTTTTAGAAGATCGACAATTTTATCCGCTTGAATAAGAAATTTTTCAATTTCTTTTTTAATAATAATGTTCTGACCTTGAACATCTATTATGTCAAAAGCCTTTTTGATAATTTCCTCTTCAAATTTTAATTTACTACTCCATGGACTCTGAATAACAATGCCTGATGGATCAATTAATAGTGATTTATCTTCTGTTAATTCTATCGCATCATAAGTCTTAAATTCAATAGAAGAAATAGTACCTGTCTTATTTAATTGAGTAGGTTTGAATTTAGGAAATAATTCATTAATAGAGTCTGTTAAATCAGGAATTTCTTTGCGTATTAAAATATATATTGGATAATTAAAAATATACCCATGAAGGAGATTATAAAGGATGTATGTGCCCCATTTCTTAAGAATATCATTTATTGAAAATTTTGCAATAATATCTTCAGTAAGTTCTACGTCTTCCTCCTCAATAGGCATATCGAATTGAAAATCAATTTTTTCATACCCTTTCACTACGGCATTATTATCTAGAAATAGAATAAATGGATGTTTATCGCATACTAATCCCTTAGAAACTTGGACTTTTATGTTTCCAAATTTTTTTTGTTGAAATAATGTTTGGGTGAGTTTTATTATTTTTTCGGAAAAACATACAGGGCATTTAACTTTAATTTCTTTGTACTGTACAGACATGATTTAGGATTTGTATTTTAAAATAAAATACAATGTATATTAAATTAATAGAATAAATATTTTTTTATTGATTTTGAAATAAAACTAGTATTATTTCGAATATGAATGTAATCATGAGTATATTTTACTTAATAATTAAAAAGTTAATACATATATAATTATTATTTTAAATTAAAATTGAGGTTAAAAATTGAGGTTTGGAATCCAACCAGTTAGTGTTGATAGTGTTATTGGACAAATGAAAGATTCGAGAAATATTTTAAAATTCGATTTTACTGAGATTGTTATAGATGCAGTCAAACGTGGTTATAGACATATTGAACTTACTCTTGACATGCATTACGTGTTACCCGAAGGATTTCAGAAAAAAGATATTGAAAATTTATTAAAAATCAAAGAAGAGCATAATATAACTTATTCGGTGCATCTTCCTCTTTGGTCGATTGAACCGAGTAGTCCAAATCGTTATATTAGAAAAGGATCAACTGACTGTTTGATAAATGCAGTAAAAATGGTAGAACCTTTAGACCCAGAAGTATATGTTTTACATGCAACTGGGGCATTAGCAGCAGAATTTTCACGTATAGAAATACCTGAACAATATAAAAAATTTGTAATGAGCATATTCACAGATAATGGAGTGAGTGCAATAAACTGTATGATTAAAGAAACGAATTTAGATCCAAATAAACTTGCCCTCGAAACGATTGAATTCCCTCTTGAAAATACACTTGACCAAATCAAGAAGGTTAAAGGTGCAAAATTATGTATTGATACGGGACATGTTTTGGCGAAATATCCTGGTGATTACGACTTATTTGAACTCACTAAAAAATATATAGATATTACGAGCGAATTTCATTTGCATGATGGATATAATTTTCCTAACAGAATAAAAGGAAAAAAAATAGAAGACCATATTGCTTTGGGTGAAGGACAATTACCAATAAAATTTTTGAAATTATTATATGAGAAGAATTTTCGAGGACCTATTGTTTTTGAGTTAAATTTTGATCAAGCAAAAAAATCTTTAGAATTTATAAGAAAACACGTCCCAGAAATAGAAATTGATCTAAATGATTAAGAAAAAGAGAATAATTTATTTTAGAAACCTTAAATTTTAAACGTAACGACATATTAATGAAGAAATTTTTTCTACATTGCCATTTATCATTCTACTATATTTTAGTCTGGAGATATATATCCATTCCATTAATCTTAATAAATAAAGAAAATAATAATAATAAAATCATAATAATAGAAATAATAATAAAAATAGAAATCAATACAAAAAAATAAGGTAATTTTTTTATATGACTATTGAAAATTTTGCTATATATCGAGAATTGCAAGAACATCTCGATAAATTGCCTATTGGGTTCCCACCCACAGAATCGGGTGTGGAATTACGCATTTTGAGATACTTATTTTCTCCAGAAGAAGCAGAAATCGCTACAATGTTGAATTTTATACCAGAATCATTAAAAGTTATTAACCGGCGTGCAAAAAAGAGGAGTATAACGATTGAGGAACTCGAACAGAGTTTAGATCGGATGGCACTGAAAGGATCGATTAATTTTGGAAAAAAGATTGATGAAAAGGGAGAGGAAAAGTTTTACTCCAATGCACTTTTATTGGTCGGTATGTTCGAGAACCAACTAAATAATCTAACTAAAGAATTTATTGAAGACTTTGAACAGTACATGGATGAGGGATTTCTTAGAGAATTGAATAAAACACATATTCCCCAATTACGCACAATCCCCATTGAACAAAGCATTACACCAGAGCATCATGTTGCAACATATGATGATATAAGAACAATTATTGAAAACATAGGTGAGCCAATTTCTGTGGCTATCTGTATTTGTAAACAAGCAAAAGACCTCCTTGGGCAACCTTGTAATCAAACCGACATGCGTGAAGTCTGTTTCCAATTCCGGACAGCAGCTAAGATTTTCATGGAGAAGGGGTTAGCACGTGAAGTGACTAAGGATGAAGCCCTTGAAATCTTAGGGAGGGCTGAGGAAGAGGGGTTGGTCCTCCAACCTGGGAATTCCCAGCGACCTAGTTATCTCTGTTGCTGTTGTGGTTGTTGCTGTGAAATTTTATCAAACCAGAAGAAACTTGAAAAATCAATAGAATTTTTCTCGACTAATTATTACGCTGAAGTGAATCCTGAATTATGTACGGGGTGTGAGACATGTTTGGAACGCTGTCAAATGGATGCTTTGACCATTATTGATGATATTTCTACTGTAAACCTAGATAGTTGTATTGGCTGTGGACTTTGTATCCTTACTTGCCCGTCAGGGGCAATAACGCTTAAAAAAAAAGAGAAAGAGAGAGTTCCTCCGAAAAGGACGGCTGAAACCTACATGGAAATAATGAACAAGAAAGCGAAAATAGCCAGAGAGGAAAAGAATAGATAAAATTTAACTTTTTTATTTATTTCATCTATGGGACAGATAAATTCTTAGACTCAATTCTTAATAAAACACAACGTTCCGATTATTATTATTTTTTTATATTTTTAGCTTTTTCTCTAAAAAATCAAACTTTTTTATAAGAAAAGAATTAAAATGTTATTATGTGTAGTTCAAAATCAAAATTAAAAGGATTATTTTCAATATTATTATTCTTACCATTAATTATATTTTTAAATACTGATATTGCTATTTTTATAACTAATCAAGTCTTAATTGTGGCAGAATTTGATTTAGGTGGTAAATTTATCGTTCTTGGGTTTATTGCAGGATTGTATTACATAGTTCTTGCGGTTTTTACCTTAATTGCTGGTTATTTTTCTGATATATTTAAGCGAAAATGGCTATTAATTATTGCAGGTGGGATTTGGGCAATTTCAGAAATTTTTACAGCCTTTTCAATCAATATTGTTATGTTAAGTATTCTAAGAATAACTGCTGCAATTGGAATTGGAGCAGCAAGCCCAATTTCGATAAGTCTATTGGCAGATATATTTTCTTCCGAGAAGCGGGGGACTTCATTTGCTTGGTGGAGCCTTGCAACAACTTTTGGTGGACTCATTGGGGGTGTCTTTTCATTAGTAGTTAATGTTATCCCGTATGATTTCCCTGAAAATTGGTCTTTAGTGCAAAAAATCAGTTTTATTAGGTTGAATTACCCAGTAGAAATGACCTATTGGCGATTACCTTTTTTATGGGCAGGATTGATTGGTTTATGCTTAGTGTTTCTTTGTTTTTTAATTAAAGAACCGAAAAGAGCCAGTAAAGAAAGTATTTTAAAAGAGATATTATCAGACGAGAAAATTGATTATTCTCGCTCTTATCGAATAAAGATAAATGATTTGAAAAAAATTTTTACTAAACGTTCTAATTTTTGGTTGATTATAAATTTTGTAGATACGATTTTATATGGATTTTTATTAACATATATCATAACATACATAACGGTGGAGGTTGGATTTTCTCTAACAGATATTACTTCAATTATAATGTTATTGGTTTTTCTTTTACCAATCATAATTTCAATGTTTGCTGGACAGTTTTATTTTGCTCGATTAGGTGATAAAAAAGTATCTAAAGGAGATCCGGCAGGTCGAGTTAAAGTTGCTATTATATGTGGTTTGGCTCATATTCCATTTTTAATTTTTGGCTTTTTATTTTATCCTAATGTATCGCATTTAACTTTTTTTAAGGGAGCTCTAAATCTATCTAGTATGATACCACTATTTTGGATATTACTTATAATAATGAGTCTAACAATTGGAGTAGGCATGTTTTTCGAATTCGGGATAGGTCCTTGTTGGTTTTCCAGTATAGTAGATGTAAATTTACCGGAACATCGAGGTACTGCATATGCTATGGCAGCTATGATGGATGCATTTGGAAGGGCTTTAGGACCTATTATAGGCGGGGCATTGGTGGATTATTATACGGGGATTGGAAATATTTACCCTTTTGGTACAACTATAGTAATTTCTATATTGTCTTTTGGCATAATTTCGGGACTCTTATGGCTTCCCATTTATAAATATTGTAATAAAGATTTTGCTGAAATTGGGGCAATATTAGAACAGAGGGCTAAAGAACTTAAAAAACAATCAGTTATAAAGTAAAAAATTTCTGAATTTTGTAATAAAATTGAGAAATTTGTTAAACCCATAAGATTTTAGTTATAATTATTATTTAAATTCCTTTCAAAAAGAGATTTTTATGACAAGCACAACATGGAATTCCAATTTTTATTTCATTTTGAAGAATATTGTCAATTTTTTTAGATTTTTTAATTAGAGTAAACAAACTTTCCCTTAATTTTATTAGATCAGAGGTTTTACTAAAATAAAACTTTTTTAAATATGAAATATGATTTTCTCTCTTACAAATTGGGCAAATTAAAAATAAATTTAAAAACTTTTTATAAAATCCTTTTTTAAAAACTCTTAATCTTTTCTCTAACTTAATAAAATTTGATTCTGAACCAATATTTTTAAGAATTTTACTTGCTAATTGGGTTAGTATAATTTTTTTTTTGATTCCACTATGGGAGGATATTAGAAAAAAATTTTCAATTTGGTTGTTTTCAACAAAATGATTGATTTTATCATAAAGTTCTTCATAGTTTATATCAGATTTATACCCTACTAAAAAGATTGGAATGTTATCGGTATTCTTTTTAATAATTCTTATCCAATAATACAAATTATTGAATAAATCATCTTCTGAAGCATCAAAAAATAATAAGCACCCTTTAGCACCTCTGAAAAAATAGGGGTATATTGAATGAAATCTATCGCTACCATTTATATCCCAAATAGTCATTTTTAAAATATCTTCGTGATCATTTAAACATTTTACAACTTTAATTGAAACACCTATGGTTAAAGAAGATGTGTTATCAAAAGAATTTGAATATTGATCTATACTATTAAAAAAATCAAATTTACCAGAATTATATGATCCAACTGCTATAACTTTAGAAATATATAATCCTGGCATATTATATCCACGCGAATTAACTTAAAACATTTATAATACTTAACCCCAATCAAATTAATAAAAATTTAACTATAAAAATTTTAAGATTTTATTCATTTAATTGTTATATTTGAAGTAATTCCTAATTTAATTGATTTTGATCATTAACAATTATTAATTAAAACTCAAAATAGGTTTTAAGCAATTTCATATAAAAAAAATAAGTTTAAAATTCAATTTTTGGAATAATATCCTCTTCTTTACGCAATGGTTTGTATTTAAAGAGCCGACGTGATTCGCTGTCCTCCAGCACTAGATTAGATCCGCCGCCATGGACCATACAGTATGGGTCAAGTATACCTATAGGGACGCTATACTGCCTAATGAATCCACGACCACCCATAGTTCGAAAACAGTGTACAGCTGCCTCAAAAGCTAATTCTGATGCAGTAACTTTTAAACCCATTGAATGTTGAGCCATTAATTTTGAGCTTCCCAATTCTGGATGTTTGTCCATTTCTCTCGCGTAATTAAATAATGCTGCAATTAATAAATTTAACTCACGAATATTTTTAGAAATAGGAAATCGAATAACTTGATATTGGTGTAGCTTTCTCTCAAATTGTTTTCTCTGAAGAGCGTATGTATGTGAATATAATAGTTTCTTCATTGCGTCACCAAGCGCTTCTGCGCTAATGACAAGGCGTTCTTCTGTGAGCTGGTGGAACATTATATCCATACCTGAACCTTCTAGCATATTCTCTTTAGGAATTTCTACTTTATCAAATATTAAACGACTTACAAATGCATCCGTCATTCCGTATGTTCTTACTCTACTCGCTTTAAAATTCTCTAACTGTTGATTTTCAGTGTCAACAATAATTGCTCCGATTGGGCCTTTATTAACTCGACCGTATAAAACTAAATATTTACAAATCATACCATTTGTTATAAAGACCTTTTTACCTTTTGCAATAACTTTATCTCCTTGGGTTTGGAGATTTAATTCCATTCTTGCGATATCACTACCAGCATTAAATTCGGTCATAGCGGAAGCACCAACATCTCCATCCCTTGCAACAGGAACTAAGAATTTTTCCCATTGATATTCATTTGCTTTATAAGAAACGGGATTACAATATAATGTTCCTCCTGCTAGTCTCCCCATTTCAATACTCCAGTTCCCTGCTATATATTTTTCGCTTGTTTCTGACCATCTTCCACCACATAAAGCAAAAGCGATGAGAGCATTCCTCATTATCCTTCCAACTTCGTATTTTTCAGGATATAGAATTGTACTATAATATCCCTTCTCTGCCAATTTTTTCATTATTTTAATTACTATCTCTCTTTTTTTATCTTGAGTTGGTTCCTCCACAAGATAATTTAATTCTTCCAAAATCCTTAAATCTTTATCAAGTTCTTTTTCTAAGAAATCATAAAAAGCAACTAAAAATTCCTTTTCTTGCACGTTTAATAATGGGCTATTTAATAAGTCTAATTCTGGGACATATTTTTGTATTTGAATTGGTTTAAACTCTCTTAATCTTGTATCCATAATGATTTACACGTTTTTTTATTACTTATAAATAAATAAGGTTGATTTTAAGATACCATTATATAAAACATATATAAAAATTAAAATTTAATTCTAAAAAGAAAAACTAAATGAAAAAAAGAAGAATAACTTTTTTATTATAATGAACACTCTGTTCGAGCAATAATATCGTCTTGTGCATTTTGCGATAATTCAGTAAACAGAACAGAATAACCTGCAATTCTTACAACCAAACCTCTATATTCATCTGGATTTTTTTGAGCATCAAGTAGAATTTTTTTTCCAACAACATTGAATTGTACCTGGAAACCACCATCAGGTCCAAAAAATGTTCGAATCAGAGCAGGAAATAATTCTAGTTTTAAAGAATTCGGATGAAATGCCAAAATGAGCGAATTTCCGTTAGTCATTAAATGATTCTGAAGCTTGCTGACCGAGTTAAGAATAGCTGTGGGGCCATTTTTATCCATGCCATTTGAAGGACAGAGACTAGCTGAAAGGAAATCCCTTGATTTTCTTCCATTAGCAGAAGCACCTGTAAAGAAACCAAAAGCTAAATGAAATGAGGTCGAGTAGAAGCCAGGATTAAATTTTCCGCCCCGATAATTTGTATGCTTTGTGATTTCATCACAATATACTTTTACCACATCCATAGCAATTTGATCAACATAATCATCATCATTACCAAATTTAGGAACTTTATTAATAAATAACTGCCTCCATTCTGTTCCTTTTTTCCCTTGGTATATTCCTCTATAGTTTTTCCTTAGCATTTCAACTAAATCTTCGAACGGGAGAAGTTTCTCTTCAAAAACAAATTTCTTAATTACTGCAAGACTATCTACTACCGTAGCAAAGCCAACTAATTGTGGTCCAGTAAAGTCATATACTGCACCACCATTTGTTATATCAAGTCCTCGTTCAATACAATCATCTGTAGTTGCAGATAAAAATGGCTGAGGATTAAGTTCGGAAATTGTTTTATCAAGGGCATTCATAATTGAAACCATATAATTAATAAAGTATTTCATTTGATTAACAAAGGCATCCCAAAGATCATCATAACTGGCAATTTTTTTATCATTTTTATATCCATATTCCCTTCTAGTAAACATATCAATTCCATTTGATAATGCTAATTCTAAGCATTTAACGACGTTAATTTGGTTTGCATTGGTTGACCCAAATGATTTATGTGGATGCTGTGGTTCAACACAGCCGATTGGTGCATATTCACGAGCATCTTCAAGTGTAAAACCAAGATTTACAAGTCCTTTTATCATTACTTGATCATTAAATAATGCAATACTTACACCCGATTTTATGGATTCTCCAACTTTAAAAAGAAAATCTTCTGGTGTCTTTTTATGAATTCGAACGGAAAAAGTTGGTTGAACAGTTTTTAAATTAGTATATGCATCTAAAAAGAGGTATGATAATTCATTTGTTGCATCGTTTCCCTCACGGTCAACTCCTCCTATCGTTAAATTTTCTGCTATCGGTGGCCCTTCTGAAGCAACAATCCCTTTACTGAGAAGATAATTCCACAATGTTGTTAATTTTATAAAAAATAATTCAATTAGAAATTGTACTTCTTCGTTTGAAATTTTTCCTTCATTTATGTCTTTTAAATAATATGGGTATAAATATTGATCTAATCGACCAATACTTATTGCAAAGCCACCATCTTCTAAACCAGATATTAAATGAGTAAAAAAAATAAGTTGAAGAGCCTCTTTAAAAAACTTTGGTGGATTTTCAGAAATATTGTGACAAATTTCAGAAATTTCAAGAAGTTCTTCTTGACGTTTAGGATTTAATTCATTTTTTGCTAAATCTTTAGCCAAATTTGAAAATCTTTGAATAAGAGATTTTACTGCATTACAAACAATTATAACAGACTGTAAAAAAATTCTTTTTTTGGTATTTTCTGGAGTCGAACCATAAAAAATCTTCATTTTTTCCTCAGCTTTTTGAATTAGACCATTTATTCCATATTTCAGAACATTTTCATGTCCAGGAAAAAAATGACCAACACCATTAGAAAGTTCGGCATCAACAACAAAAACAATTTTTTCCATCATATCTATTTGATCGGAATTTAAATAAGTTAAAAATTTTGCCCGAACAGTAAATTCTTCATTTTTCCAATAAGGAATTATCTCTTCCTTTAAGATTTTTCTCTCTTCATCCGATATGATAAGTGGTTGTACAGGGCGACTCTCATAAGTATCACAATCTTGTTCAATTGTATCAACTCGAATTTCGGGATATAACGGAGTTCCTACAAATTTAGTCGTTCGGTTACCGACTAAAAATTCATTATCCCAAATTATTATAGTCATATTAGATAAATAATGTTCCATAGCTTTTGCGAATCGAATTATTGGATTTTCTCCTTTTGTTTTTTTATATGATTCCGTGATTAATTTGGCCCTTTCCATACAAATTTCTTTTGATTGTTTCACAACTTTTTTTTTCATTTCTAGAGTTCTTTGCTTATAATTTAAATGGGAAACTTGCTCTAAATGCAATTTAATTCACTAAAAATCGTCAAATTTTTATTTTTATTTAATAGATTAAATAAAACTATATATTTAACAGAATAAAAAATTATCGAAGATAATTAATAATTTGATTTATAGATCAAAAATTGGTTGAAGACAAAAGAGTTTTTCCTTACCTAGAAAAAGAATATTAAATTTATCAATAAAATTTTTGCCAAGTAACGCGTGAAAAGAAAAATCTTCTGAAAAAGCAGCATGAATTAGATGTTAAATGAAATTTTAAAATTGAATATAAATTTTTGCTCATCTCTTCATACTAACTTGGATAGAAAAAAGTATGAAAAAAAAAGTATGAAAAAGAAATTATTAAAAAGTAAAGTTATCTGGTAGTTCTGATTCGGATGTTCCTACTGGAACCCACGAGATATCCATAATTGTGTAAGTTGGTTTTTTAGTTTGAAAGATTGGTACTACTCGCATACCGATCTTTGGTTCACCTACTGAAAGATAACCCATAAAGATTGTGCATACATCTTCAAATTCCACATTAATAAATTTAATTGGCTTTTTTAATGTATTAAAGGCGCCTGATCGTTCAGTAATTATAAAAGAGTGTATCATTGCCGTTTTCTTTGCTATATCAGTTATATCTATTACCGTATTTTTTCTAAGACAATCTGGACAATAAATTCTGAATGGCATAAATATGGAATCTTTTGAATCACATTTAGGATTATCACATCTTGAAGCCATTAATTTTCCTTTACTAAGTGATTCAAAAAATATTGCTTCTCCGCCATAGCTATGAATATAAGTCATGTCTCGTGGATTAGTTATTCCACATAGTTTTCCATTATCATCAAATATAGGTGTGTTTGGCTCTATTATATGAAATTTACCTTTAATTTTGTATCTGCCATTTTTTACGGAAACCCGTCCAATATCATTTTCGCTTTTCATGATCTTTTAATCCTCCTTTAGTAGATGATTTGGATGCATTAAAATTGTAGCAGTAACATGGGATCCGACACCAGCGTGACTGATAGTTAACCCACGTTTAGCACCTTTAACTTGTAAATCAGTCCAGTCCTTCGGTTTTTCTCGTCCAAATTTCTTCCATTTCTTTTCATCACCGTGTATATCAGCCCATCGATTCCATATATGATATCCAATTTCAGCAATTTGCATTAAGCCCGTTGCACCAACAGCATGCATACATCCAATTAAACCTCCGCAAAGGTTGCTTGGTAAACGCCCGGGTTTGCCAGTTTTAGGATTTGTATGATAGGCATCTCCAGATTCAATATAATCACGACCTTCACCATATGGACGAAGTCCCACATCTTCATATGATTGAATATCACTAATTGTAAATGCATCATGTAGTTCAATTACGTCCAGATCTTCGCATGGATCAACAACTCCTGTCATATTATATACATAGTAAGATGCAATACGTGCAGCCAAAAAGCTAGAAAAACCAGGATATCGATCTCCTCCTGGAAATCTCTTTCCTAAATCATCATATAGTCCAGGTTCCTCATTTGGTAATAGTGGTATTTTCATATCTCGCCGATCTGCTACGCGTAAAGTATGGCTTCCTGCACCTATCCAAATTCTTAGAGGATTATCTGTAAGTTCATAAGCTGTTTTTTCATCACAGACAACACCACAAGCAGCTCCTACGCTCATTAAACAACAATCTAAAGCTCGAAGCGGATATGCTACAACTGGTGAATTTATTACATCTTCTACAGTTATTTTCATACCACCATGTGCGTGAGGATTCATTCTTGCATAGCCACGATTTTTTACAGCAATTTCTGCCATTATTTTTCGAAAAGAGTCTTCAGCTTTCCCAAAAATTTGCCAATATCGCTGTGCCATAACAGCATAGTATCCTGTATAAATATGACCAAGTGGAGTTTCCCAATCTTTATCTGCTGCACATGAAATAAGGTGATTTCCTTCATCAGTAGGAACTTCATCCATTCTTTCCCATCCCATAGCTAGAGCACAATCGCTGTAACCAGAAGCTACAGCTTTAATAGCTTCCCATATGGTTGAACCACCTGTAGCACCCCCTGTTTTTACTCCAATAGTACCAAGAGGATCTAGACCAAGCCGATCATGAATAACTGCTTCTCCTAAAAGTTGATCTCCGAAATGATCCGCAAAATGCCCGTAATATGCAGTATGTATATATCGTTTTAATTCGGCAGGAGTCATTTTAATAAAATCTGCCGCTTCAGTAAGTGCTTCAATACATAGTTCTTCAGTTCGTAAAGTAGGAAAGGCACGACCAAATCTTGACATACCTGATGTTGCTAAATATACTGGTCGCGCCATTTTTGGAATCTTAAGTTGTTTATCACTAAATTTAATCATTTAAACTCATCTTTTGTATTTTTTTATTGGTTTTTTATAGTAATTGGTTTAATTAAGGATTATATTAAAATTAATTAGATTAAGATGATTATTTATTTTTCTGATTTCATATCGTTTCAATCGCTTAATTTAATAAATCGTTCTAAATTCTTGATATTGACAAATTTTTATTCTGTTATAATAAGATTTGTATTTTTAGATGAGTGAATTTAATTGTAAAACTAGAATCTTATATCTTATCTAATAATTAAATAATTATCAATATTCAATAAAAACAAAAATGAACGGTTAAAATGGTTGATGTAGACACTTTTTTTTGGTGGAGTGATGAACAGAAAGAATTTGCGAAAAAAGTTGCTCAGTTTGTAGAGGATAATATAGAGGAAGCAGAATATTATTTTTGGAAGCAAAAATTCCCTCATTCAATAGTGAAAAAAGTTGCAAAAGAAGGTTTTTTTGGACCTGGCGTTCCAAAAAAGTATGGTGGGTTGGAATTGGGAGCCACAGGTGGGTGTATTGCAGCCGAACAATTAGGAAGATTATATGCAGTTGGACATGTCTTCACAGTATCGATGTTGGCTGGATTAGAACAAATTTTAAGATTCGGTACAGAAGAGCAAAATAGGATGTGGCTTCCCTCTATTGCAGATGGCTCGGAAATAGGGGCGGTATGTATTTCGGAACCATTTGCAGGGTCAGACGCGGCAAATATTATGACAACTGCTACTAAAGATGGAGACGAGTGGGTTTTAAACGGTAAAAAGAGAATGATAACTGCTGCTGGAGTTGCTGATAGATATTTTATATATGCTAAAACCAGCGACGATCCAGAGGATCGAAAGCAGTACGCGCATATAACCAGTTTTGTGGTCAAGAAAGGCACTCCGGGATTTAGTCTCGAAAAGATAAATCCGCTCATGGGTTTCGATAATGCCCCTAATGGTTATCTAGATTTTGATAACGCCAGGATCCCTGATTTCAATAGAGTTGGTGAAGTAGGGAAAGGATGGGCCGTTATGATGGCAGGTTTAAATTTTGAGCGGTTGATTGGTTCTGCAGTTTTAATGGGCGAAGTAAAGGAGATCATTCAGTTTCTCTTCCATTATACTAAGCGCAGAATTCAATTTAATAGGCCCATTAATCGCAACACGAACATTCAGTTTGACATCGCTGATATCATCACTAGATACAAGATGGCGAAGCTATTTTCATATCACACTGCTTATCAACTCGATTCAGGTATGGAGCCAATGATTGAAGCGTCAATCGCGAAGATGATGAATACTGAATATCTAGTAGAAATTACGAGAAAAGCTTTACAGATTTGCGGTGGTGACGGGCTTACGAAATTTTATCCCCTCGAGAGAGTGTATAGAGAAGCGAAAATAGGTGAAATAGTCGCTGGAACTACTGAAATCCAAAAATTGATTATATATCGCTTTTCAGCAATGCTTCCGAGGTGGAATGTCCCTATAAAATTCAGATGGAACGATGAGGTAAATGCTCCTTTAATGTCAAAGAGAGATTCCAGGTTTAAAGGTTTAGAAATTAACGAAGAAAATTTATTAAAAGTTATTGCGCATGATTATAAGATAAATCCAGGAATTTATATGACTTTAGATGATGTTAGAGAAGATATTGGGGGAAGTAGAGTGAAAATAAAGCAGGGTATTGAATCTCTTGAAAATCAAGGGTTGATTGTTTGTCATCGGGATCGAAGCGGAAAGATTGGTCTTGTTAAGGCAACATACAAAGGACTTTCAAAAGCCTTTCCAAAAGATTATTATAGATGGTTTCCTGCTTGGTATGATGAAGCAGACAAGTTTTAACATTACTTTTTATCTTTTTTTTATTTTTAGTATATATATTATAATTTTCAAATATATTAAAAGAGCTTTAGAACCTTTTTAATTCATAAAAAATTTATAAAATAAATCAATAAATTCTAATTATTTCTTTTATCAATAAGTTTTTCATTTGAGTGAATGATTTGGAACATAACGTTGAAAACAAAACCGAAGATAAGAAAAGATATCTTAGTATAGATGTATTTAAAGGATTGACCATTGTATTAATGGTTTTTGTAAATTCAGTCCAATTATTTGATAGTGTTCCTGCTTGGACTAAACACGCAGGAGATTATGGACTTACCTATGCAGATCTTATTGCTCCATTCTTTGTTTTCATGATGGCACTCAATTTTAAAACATCATTTCAGCGTCGATTAGAACAAAATGGAAGGTTAAAAGCATATATTCACTTTATTCGGAGATATTTAATACTAATTGGAGTTGGACTTCTAATGAGCATTAATGAAGATATGGGAGTTATTTATTTTAGATGGGGCACACTGCAAGTGCTTGGTATATCGGGTCTTATATTATTACCATTGATTGAATTAAGACCAGAGATAAGGATGATTTTTGCATGTGTAGGACTGGTTTTATATCAAATTCTAATAGAAACCGATGTTAGTGAAATAATATATGATGGAGTTGAAGGTGGAATTATTGGCTCACTTTCTTGGGGTATAATAATGATTTTATCTTCTGTTATAGCAGAAGGATTAGTTAAAAGAAAAACTAATATATATTTTCTGTTAGGGGGTATAATTTGCACAATTTTAGGTATTAGCACACATTTTATCTGGGGAATAAGTAGGGCATATGTATCTAGTCCGTATGTTTTAATAAGTGTTGGAATTGCTTCCTTAATATTTTATGGAATATATTATATCTTCGAAATTTGGGGTAAGGACTATAAATTTTCACAAAAAGATAATTTTTTAAGTGTTATGGGGAAAAACGCCTTTATGTTGTTTCTTTTGCATTGGCTTTTATTTATTATTACATATTTAATACTACCATCAGACACTCACTTCTTAATTGTGTTTATTTGTGCTTTTATAAATATTTTTATCATTTGGATAATTGCTTTTATTATGAATCGAGAAAAGATATTCATTATAATTTGATTGCTGTATAAGCTTTTAATTTTCTTTTCTCTAAAGAATTATACTTACTTAATTTATTTGAAAAATAATAAAAAATAACAATTATTAATTCGTTTACTGAAAAGAATTATGTTAATATTTAATTGAGGTTAAAAAATTGGAAAAAGTAGCAATAATTGGTATAGGAATTACTCCTTTTAAAGCACGTTATTTAGATAAAACATATTTTGAGTTGGCTTACGATGCAACTAAATTAGCTCTTGAAGATGCAAATAAACAAGGCGCTGAAATTACCCATAAAGATTTAGAATCCACCGTATATGGAATTTATAATGAGTTATTTGAGCGTCAATTCATGCCAGACATATTTATTAATAGTTATATAGGAATGAATAATAAACCAGGAACGCGAATTGCTACAGGTGGCGCAACTGGAGGATATACAGTAAGAATGGCTTACGCTGAAGTTGCTTCCGGATTGTCAGATTTGTGTTTATGCTTAGGCGTGGAAAAGTGCAATGACTGTTATGATGTGCAAACAGGAACAACCACCCCCGAAGTTCTAAATGCGATTGCTTATTCAGCAGATATGACTTATGAGTACCCAATGGGAATGATGGCGGCGTCATCATATGTTTCTATGGTTAATGCCCATTTCGAAGAGTTTGGTAGTCCAACGGAAGAGCAGATGGCACTTGTCAGTGTAAAAAATCATGGGAACGCAATAAGTAATCCAAAAGCTCAATCACCAATGAAAATAACCGTAGAAGATGTAATGAATTCGAGAATTATTTGTTATCCGTTTAAAATGTTAGATTGCTGTTTATATTCAGAGGCATCCGCGGCATTAATTTTAGCCAACGAAGAAAAAGTTAAAGAATTGAAGGTTGAAAACCCAATTTGGATTTCAGGAGTAGGTGCTGCAAATACAGATTGTTTTATTGGGAATAGAGAAGATATGGGACGTCTATATTCCAATATTTATGCAGCAAAAGTAGCATATAAAATGGCTGGACTAGATTATGATAAAATCAAGGAACAGATAGATGTTGCAGAATTACATGACGCATTTTCTGGACAGGAAGTCATCTCATATGAAGAGCTAGGATTTGTTCCTTTCGGCGAAGGTGGTAAATGGATTGAAGAAGGAGGTCCTATGATAGATGGAGAATTACCTTGTTGTCCCTGTGGGGGATTGATTGGATGTGGTCATGCTGTTGGGGCAACTGGAATAATGTCAACTGGCGAAGCGGCGCTTCAATTAAGAGGTGATGCTGGAAAACATCAAGTAATAATTGAAAAGGGAAGGGGTTTAGCGCATTCAATCGGAGGTCCTGGTGCAGCATATGCAGCTATAATAATAATGGAAAATGAGGAGGCGAGGTAAAAATGGAATTTCAAGCACATCAAATAAAAGATATACTTAAAATTGATTATAGGTATACTATGGGAGGACAATCTAAGTTTTTCATAGAGTTGATGAATAATAAAAAACTATTAGGTACAAAATGTACTAAATGCGGAAAGATTTGGATGCCTCCAAGAATAAATTGCTCGGAATGCTACGAACCAGCGGAGTGGGTCGAGATGAAACAAACCGGAACAATAGATGTTAGCACTATTGTATGGTATACTACATCTGCTTTTATTAAGGCGATTCCCTACGGAATTGGTTTTATTAGATTAGATGGTGCAGATACAGCGATGCTTCAAGGAATATTTTCCGAGAGTTTAATTCCATCCAAAGTTAAGAAAGGAAAAAAAGTAAGAGCAGTATTTCAAAAAGAAAGGGAAGGAAAAATGACAGATTTTTTCTTTGTGCCAGAAGATGAATATGAATCTTGGATAATAAAATCAGAATATGAGGGGGGTTCAGAATGAACGAAGCTAGAATAGAATTTGAAAAAATAATTGATTTAATAAATAAAACACCAAAATCAAAACAAATTTTCGAATCAGAGGATTGGAGATATACTATTCAATTTAAATTGGATAGAGAAGATGATCCATTTTTTCTCGTTGTCAAGGATGGAATTGGAAAAGTTATTGTAGGTGAAGATATTAATGTGGATATGTTAATCACTGGCGATAATAAGAGTATTATAAAAACTAGTCAAGGGAAAGGTGATTTCACTCATGGAATTAGTCGTGAAGAGATTATTGTTGAAAAAGGAAAAGTATTTGAACTTATGCGAGTTAGTCGAGCAATTGCTGCTGCATTAAAAGAATCGAAACAAAAATAAAAACAATTTTAAAAGAAATAAGGGATAAAAGATGGAATAAACTATTCAGAATTATCCGCTCTCATTTGTTTTAATTCTTTTGAAAGTTTTTTAAAACCTTTTATAAGTTTCATGACCGAAAAGCCCCTGAAAGACTCACCGTTTTTTTTACATGTTGGCAAAGCATACGGAATAACAGTGCCACAACTTTTTTCAATATCCGTCATTACGTACTTCTTAACTAACTCCATTTCACGCTCATGGGTTTTCTTGTCTTTCCAAGCTTCAATTACTTGTGCTTTGTATAAATTTGTATTTATCATGCCAGGGAAAAATGAATTTATCTTAATATCGTTTTCATTCTTTTTAAATTCCTCCGCTAGGCATTTGGAAAAAGCAAGGACACCTCCCTTAGACGCCGAGTAAATAGTCATGTGTTCTACTGGTCTGTTGGCACCTCCACCCGCTAGTGTGATTACCCGTCCATATGTTTGCTTGATCATGTATGGTAATGCCGCTGCAACTGAATTAATGACTCCTATTAAATTAATTCCGATCATAGTTTTTGCATCAGAGTTTACTTTATCTAAAGAGAGATATTGAAATGGACCGTATGTTAAGTTCACACCAGCATTCGCTACTAAAATGCGCACCGAGCCAAAAGATTCAATAGTTTTGTCTACGAGTGATTTAACTGCTATAGGATCTGAAACATCACACGGGGCTCCGATTACCGAGTCTCCAAATTTTTCTTTAAATTCTGCAAGGGTTTGATTAACTTTAGGCTCTGTTCGAGAGCAAATTGCAACTTTACATCCTTCCATAAGAAAAAGTTCAACAATTTTTTTCCCGATTCCGCTTGTGGAACCAGTTACAATTGCAGTTTCGTTTTCCATTTTCACTTAACTTTCACCATATTTTTTTCCTAAATTTAATTTTAAACAATAATAAATAATCTTTTATTTTAAAATTGTAAATGTTTTAAGGATTTTATTAATTTAATAAATCGTTAAATTCAAAAAAAAAACTAGCGATTCTGATTTCTTTAAAATATAATTTAAAATGAATAAGATTATAAAAAAAGGAGATAAAAATGAGTCTACAAGAATGTTTGGCAAGTCGTAAAGATTGTTCGGGTGAAGGTCGATCCTTACTGCTGAAGGAAGTTTTGGATATTTGTAATTCCACACATCAAGCGGCACCTTCAAAGTCTCTATTTATTGTGCTGCCTGATGGGGATGATTATACGGGTGGCATATATAAGTATAATAAAAAGGAGTTTAATTTAATAACAGATAAAGAAAAAACAAAATATAGCATAGAACTCTATCCAGAACTGCTTTTTAAAGATAAAATAGAGTTAAAGGAATTGATTCGAGTAGGACTTATTTGGCAATATCTCTCATTAAAAGTGGGAAGTATGGGGCTTGGAGTCTCACAACGTGCAATAGCTCCTAAAAAAATTAATAAGCTCCTTAACAAAGTCACAAATCAAAATTATGTTTTTTTGTATTCGGTGGCAGTCCGAGAACGCGATCGTCAAACTTTAATTGAAGATTCATCAGAACCTCTTCAGAAAGAACTAGTGGAAGGAATCCTTCTCCTCGATACTCCAGAATGCTATAAAAATCGCGCAATTTATGAAAATCGTTATCAAGGTGTTCCGTTAGATGCTGCAATTTTCAATCAAATTGAAAAGAAAATTCCAGATATGACATCATTGTATGAACTTTCCCAACTACTCTGGGCATGCCAAGGAGAAACAGATCATACAACTCACGGTAACCGGGATGTTTTAGAAAAGAATGGTTATGGTCGTGTCCATGCATCAGGTTGTGCGGGATATGCCGTTTACCCGATTGTTATTGTAGATGACCTCGCCAGTTTGCCAAAAGGGGCCTATCTGTACAACTCTCTTGGGTTTTCCGCATTAAATAGATGGGTTCGTGTAAATGAAAGGTTAAATTATGATCATTTATTACAAAAATTTACCTCTAATAAAGCCAAAGCAGATATTGAAAAGGAATTTGGGATTAAATTTTCAAACTATACAATTTTATTATGTATTGATAGAAAAAAACCGTGTTCAGGGTTTGCGCATAGCAAAATTGGAAAAGTATTTATGAACACCAAATACTGGGGGGAAGTTGAGGCAGGAATGGCACTGGCAGGATTACAACTCCAAGCCAATGCTTTAGGTTTCCATTGGCAAAAAAAAATATTATCAAATCCAGACGATCCCAAATACAGAAAGTTATTTAACCTTGATTCTGCTGAACAATCAATTAATAAAATGGCATCAAATTTAGTGAATCTGCCAAAAAATGAGAAATTATCGCTTAAAGGTCATTTAGTACCAACAGTAATATTTTTCCTTCAATAGAGATCTTGGTATATGAAAGATTTTACATATATCAAAATTATGATATAATAAAATAAAAAATATTATTTTATTATTTATGAAGCTTACCCTTAGTATTTTCGTAAAAATCATGTGATTCTGGATTTCTCAGAGCCCCTCGATTTGCAACTACCGTTCAATGAGTGATTTAAGTATCAATAATATTTGCTTTTTTATTTGAAACTTAGTAGAGAATATTTATATAAATCTTTAAATTAAGAATAGACTATGAACTTTGAAAATTTAATTTATGAAGAAAAGGATCAAGTGGCTTGGGTTATACTTAATCGACCTGAAGTCTTAAATGCATTAAGCATGAAACTTTCTGATGAGTTAGTTGCTGCTATAGAAATTGTAAGGCAATCTACAAAACTTAAATTTTTAGTTATTAAAGGAGCAGGTAACAATTTCAGTGTTGGAGATGACATTAAGGAAATGATTAAATGGGGCGATGCTAATGATATAACACGAAGAGCGAGATATTATCAAAATATGGCTAATCAGCTTGAAGAGTTGGATAAAATCACAATTGCCGCTGTAGATGGATATGCTGTAGGTGGTGGCTTAGAAATTACTATGGTATGTGATTTTGTAATTGCCACTGAGCGCTCAAAATGGGGTATGCCAGAGGTGGATGTCGGAATAACTCCCGGATGGGGTGGGACCACAAGATTAGCTCGACTTATAGGTCGAAGGAGAGCTAAAGAAATTAATCTTATTGGTGCACTTCATTCCGGAAAAAAGGCGGTGGATTGGAATTTGTGGAACCGGGTTGTACCAAACGATCATCTTGATGATGAGGTGGAACGGTTATTGGAGGTACTTAAATCTAAAAATCAGCAAGGATTACGTCAATTAAAATTTATAATTAATCGCGGAGTAGAATGTGATTTGTATACTGCTCAGGGTTTTGAAGTTTTATCTGCTGGTTTAACTGGCGCTGTTAGTGGGATGTGGAAAATAAAAGATGCTGATCAGGGTAAGGGTATAATCGGCTTCACTGATAAGGCTGGTCTATGGCAAACAAGAAGACGAATGGCAAAAGACTTTTGGGTTGATTAAAAGATTTTAATCATAGATTATTTCCCTAAATACTATTATTTTTTTTATAATTTTAATTTAGATAGAGATATGATTTTTAAAAAATTAATAAAAGAAAATATTTTATTTGATGATGTGACTAAACTTTTAAAATTCGGTTTTCTTTTAGCCAATCTATTCCAAAGTCTACTATAGCTCGTAATGATATTAATCGAGCTTCTGCCAAACCAATTTTACCAGGTCTATAATTAATTTTAGACTCAAAATCCTTTCCAAGTTGCTTAAAATCATCACTATTATGATCCAAACCTTCCCATTCTACCCATTGTCTCTGATTATTCACAGTCATTGCACATCCATTCGAAATAAATTTTTTTCCAGGGAAATCACTTCGATATTCTGCAAGATGCAATGAAGAGTTATTCTCATGGGTAACACCCACTAATAATATTTGTCCATCAAGATCATAAAGACGGGAAATAGGAGAATCTTCCCCCAAATCTGCTGTTAATTTATGATTTTCAGTAATAAATTTTGCATATTTACCCCACGCAGCGAATGATGATATGGGATGATTACTCCGTAAGACATTAGACCAATTTCTAAAAGTCTCTGCAATAACTCCCATTACTCTTGTAGGTGTTATTTTCGGCTTGAAGGCGGGCATCTCTTTTCTAATTGTATTCCACCAACTTTTAGGTACAGGAGGATTTTCCCATCGAGACGGGTCTGAGTTATCGCTAGTAAATGTTGGCATTATTAATGTACTCTCTGAGGTTAGAACTTGCATTAGAGCTTTAATTACTGATACTGGTCCTCCAACAGTCCAACCTATATTACTTAGTGAACTATGCAGTATTATTATAGATCCCTGCTCAACACCGAGTGTTTTAAAATCACGTTTTAATGAAGTTATAGTGTTAGGATATTTTGTTATTTTAACAACATCGCCTTCAGAGATCTTTTTCATTTCAATTTCCATAAGATATTAAATAACTAATTTAGTTAATTATTTTTTCCTTACAGCAATTATTATATAGAATACTATTAACCTTAGATCAATAGATAAATAGATTTTTCTATTAGAATTATTGTTAGAAGTAACTTTAAAGACAAATTACACTCACACGATAAAAACCACCGACTAATAAAGTTTAAGAAGTTATCAGCAGATCAATTGTTTATAGACTTAAATCTATTAGAATTTAAAAAAAAATAAGAAGTAAAAAATATTGAGAAATACTTCTTTATTTAAGCTTATTTTTTACTTTTTCGTAGAAATCTAAAGATTCTGGATTTCTAAGTGCCCCTCTATTTGCAATTGCCATTCCATGTAAGATCTTTGTCACAGCAATCTCGACCTTTTTATTACTAAATGTATATGGTATATCTGGTGTTTCCATTATCAGTGCAGGCACATGTCTAGGGGAAGTCCTTTCTCTCAATGTTTTTTTAATTTTATCCTTAATCCCGTCAGTTAATTTATAATTCTCTGCCATTTGAACGAAAAGTACTATGTATTTAAATGTTCCATCTTTAAGATCTTTAAGACCAATAGCTAGACTATCTGCAATTTCAGGGAGTTGTTCAATAACATTATAAATTTCTGCAGTTCCAATACGAACACCTGATGGTTTTAAAACTGCGTCAGAACGACCCCAGAAGGTGATACCACCAGTATCGCTATGAATTACTATGTAATCACCATGTCTCCATACATTTTTCCCAGTATCTTTAAAGTGGTCAAAGTAAGCTGCTTTATATTTTGTCATATTATCATCATCATCATCCCAGAAATATATAGGCATTGAGGGTGCAGGTGCTTCACATACGAGTTCAGCCTGCTCATCAAGAACTGGTTCTGCATTATCGTTATAAGATTTAACTTTCATTGCTAGTGCAGGCCCTTGTAATTCACCGGAATAGACAGGAAGAATTGGGATAGCACCAGCAAAGCAGCCATTAATATCCGTTCCACCACTTATTGAATTAAAATATAGATCTTTCTTGATCTCATTATAGACATATTCAAATCCTTCTGGCGAAAGAGTGGAAGCAGTTTGAGATATAACTCTTAAGGCACTCAAATCATACTTTTCAGTTGGTTTAGCGTTAATACCCATTAGATAATGAAGATAGGATGCACTTGTCCCAAAAATTGAAATTTTATGCTTTTCCATAAGTTCAAACATTCTAAGGGGATCTGGATATAGGGGATTACCATCATAAAGGAAGATTGTTGCACCTACCGCTAATGAACTTATCAACCAATTCCACATCATCCATGAGGGCGCAGTAATATAGATAATTACATCACTTCGTTTTAGATCTGTTGAGAGAATAAGTTCATTTAAATGTTTAACAAGAACTCCACCTGCTCCTTGTACCATACATTTCGGCTTACCAGTTGTTCCCGAGGAAAACATAACATAAACTGGATGGTCGAAAGGTAATTGTTCGAATTGGATTTCTGGATTTTCTTCTTTAGAGATAAAATCGTCCCAATGGACCCCATTAGGAATACTAATAATATCAGGTTTATTATCAGAGATATATGAAACAATGATAACCTTTTCTATTGATGGAATAGCCTTAACTACTTCTTTAATATTAGGAATTATGTTAAAAACCTTATCTCTATAATAGTACCCATCAACTGTGAATAGTACCTTGGGTTCAATTTGACCAAATCGATCAATTACAGCACTAGGTTGTAATTCAGCACCACAAGAAGCCCAAATTGCACCAATGCTAGTAGCCGCGAGCATTGCGATGGGAGTTTCTATTAAGTTTGGTATATATGATACGACTCTATCTCCAATTTTAACCCCATTTTCACGGAGTGATTTCGCTAAACGAGCTACAACCTTATTTAATTCAGCATATGTCATTTTTTTAGTTACTTTTGTTTCACCTTGAAAGACAAACGCTAATTGATTATCTTTAAATTTCAACATGTTTTCGGCAAAATTTAATTTTGCTCCGGGAAACCATTTTGTACCAGGATATACGCTTAAATCCTCAACTACCTTTTCATATGGTTGGGACGCTATTATTCCACTAAATTTCCACATCGCATCCCAGAAATCTTCTATTTTTTCGATACTCCAATCATATAGCTTTTTCCCGGTAGAGATGTTTTGATTATATTTTTTATTAATAAATTCGATAAATCGAGTAGCTTCGGCGTTTTTTATCCAATTCTCTGAGGGTTCCCATAATTTCTTTCGTACTGCTGTTATTATTAACACCTCAAATTTTTTTATTTTAACATTTTGATAATTTCTAACTGATAATTAATTGAATAATTCTATTTACGATTCTTTTTTATTTAATTTTTCTTAAAAAGCTTCAAAATCAATAATTAAAGTTGATTAAAATATTCAATTATATTTAGGGATCTATGTTTTTTATATAGATAGTAGTAATTTTTCCAAATTTTATTATAAATTATCATATTTTCTTTGTAATTCTTCAACTATCGTTTAAATTTTTAATAAAATTTGAAAACTTTTGAATTAGGTTTTCCCATTTTCATCAAAAGGATATTTTTTTGTGAAATTTTTGGATAAGAATAAATCTAATCATTAATTACCTATTTTGAAAAAATTTAATAACTTTTTATTAATGAAATGAGGTTAAATTGCAATATGGAAATGAAAATTTTAAAAGAAGGAAGTGGAGAAATATTTTGCAAAAATACACCTTCTGAAGTTCGGGAATGGACAAGGAAAAATAAGACAAGAGCTTTAATAGATAAAAGAATGCCCATTAAAGAAGCAATAAAAAAGTTCGTTCATAACGGAGATTATTTAGCTATTGGAGGATTTGGACATATTAGAATTCCGATGGTATCAATATATGAAATTGTAAGACAGCACATTAAGGATTTATCTGTGGCGGGACACACAGCAGTTCAAGATATTGATATGTTAATGGCTGGAGGTTGCGTTAAAAATGTAGATATTGCTTATGTTGTGGGATTTGAGCTCCGGGGACTTTCAGGAGTTCAGAGAAGGTTATTTGAAAGTGGAGAAGTTAAAAAAACCGAATACACAAATGGAGCAATGGCATATCGACTTCGCGCAGGCGCTCAAGGAATCCCTTTTATTCCTGTAAAGGTAATGCTCGGAACAGATACAATGTTACATTCGCCTGGAAAGGTTGTGAGATGTCCGTTTACTGGTGAAAAAGTATTATTATTACCTTCATTAAATCCTGATGTATTAATAATGCATGCTCATCGAGCAGATATATATGGAAATGTACAAATTGATGGACATATAGTAAAGGATGATTTACAAGCAAGGGCTTCAAAACGTGTGATAGTAACAGTTGAAGAAATAATTAGTGATGACTCAATTAGAGCGGACCCAGGTAAGACTATTATCCCGTTTTATATGGTCGATGCTGTAATAGAACAACCATGGGGATCACATCCTGGAAATATGCCATACAAATACTATTTTGATCATGAATTTACTGAAGAATATTTAGCAGCGGGTAGAGATAAGGATCTGAAAGTTATAGAGAGATGGTTGGATGATTGGGTTTATTCTTTTGAAGATTTTGATGAATATCTAACAAAATTAGGTTCTAAAAGATTGTACCGATTAAAAGATGACGAATTTTTAAGAGTGAAAAATGGAGGGAGATAAAAAATGAGTAGAAACTATACATTAAGAGAGTTAATGGCTTGCGTTGCTGCAAAACAATTAGAAGATGGAAAGGCTGTAGCTGTAGGAACGGGATTACCTTTAGTTGCAACCATGCTTGCGCAACAAACTCACGCGCCAAATTTGGTTATTATTTTTGAAGCTGGAGGTATTGCTCCACAATTACCAATACTCCCCATATCAGTTGGAGATTCACGAACTATACATAAAGCACTTTGTACTACAACTTTAATTGATATTATGGATACCATTCGTAGAGGTTATGTCGATTATGCCTTCTTGGGAGGGGCTCAAATAGACAGTTATGGAAATTTGAATTCTACTATGATTGGAGATGATTATGAAAAACCAAAAGTGAGATTTCCTGGTTCTGGAGGAGCAAATGATTTTGGATCACTCGCATGGGAAACTCTTATAATAATGGATCGACATAGTCCAAGGAGATTTGTTAAAAAAGTAGACTTTATTACAACACCAGGTTATTTATATGGTCCAGGTGCCCGAGAAGAAGAAGGTTTATCAGAAAATACAGGTCCATCACGTGTTATAACAGATCTATGCTTATTTGATTTCGAACCAGAATCCAAGAGAATGAGATTGATCGCCTGTCATCCAGGAGTTACTGTTGAGGATGTTATAAAAGCAACGGGGTTTGAAATTATAATAGCGGACAATGTAAGAACAACCGATCCCCCCACCGAAGAAGAATTAAGGTTATTACATGAAGTAATTGATCCTTTAGGATTTGTCTTTAAAAAATAAATCTTTTTTTTTAGAAAATTATCTAAAATGCGAAATAAAAAATTTTAAAATTCCAAAAATTAATATTATTTTAATTCAATTAAATTAGAACCAAAAAAAAGTAAATAAAAAGTGTTTTAAAATGGAAGTATATGAAAATAATCCAGAAATTAAATTGGTAATAAGTGCAGCGTTAGCAGGTGCAGTAACTAGAAAGGATCAAAATCCTGCAGTTCCTTATTCACCAGAAGAATTTGGAGATGAAGCTAAAAAATGCTATGAAGCGGGGGCCGCAATAGTTCATATCCATGCAAGAGATGTAGCACAGGGGGGTATTGCCACAGCAAATTTGGAAATTATTAAAGCCACAGTTGAAAATATAAAGCAAAAAGCACCAGACGTTATAATTAACTTGAGTTCCGCAATTAGCGCGGTAGTTACTGATCGGGAACGAATAATGCCCGTGAGAAAATTCAAACCTCCTTTAGCGTCATTAAACACTAATTCAATGAATTTTTCGGTCGGAGATTTTAAGGCAGGAAAAGTACTTATGGGTGCTGGAAATATTTTTAATAACTCGTTTAGCACAATTCAAAATTTTGCCAAACATATGAGAAAAGCGCAGACCAAACCTGAGATGGAAATTTATGATTTAGGGGGAATGTATAATATGCTATTTCTCAACAAACAAGAAGGTATGTTTGAAAAACCTTTACATTTTCAGTTTGTTTTCGGTGTTCTTGGTGGAATACCCTTCAGCCCTCAGAATTTAGGGCGTCTACTGGACTTAAAGCCCCCAGGAGCAACATGGAGCGTATGTGGAGTTGCTAGGCAACAATTTCAGGCAGGTATGTGTGCTGCTGCATGGGGTGGGCATATTCGAGTTGGCTTAGAAGATAACATCCGGAATATCAACCGTGATTTAGCCAAAGGTTCATGGGAACAGGTTGCTTGGGCTAAAAAAGTGGCTGGAGATGCTGGAAGAGAAATTGCTCAAGGTGCAGAGGCAAGAAAAATATTCAACCTTTTACGGGAAGATGTGGATTTATCTGGTTAAAAAATAGTAATAAATTAATTCTAACCTTTTTATGTTATTTTTTTTTTTTGTTATTTTTTTTTCATATTTTTTCGCGATTTATCTGATATATATAGAGTTATCGCATTATTTAGGCATTTTTTTGTTCATATATTACAACCGAAACATTGTCCAATTATAATTGCCTTTCCATCGAGACCAAACTCTCGAATTTTCAATGGACAAATCCTTATACAAGTCCCACAAGATTTACACTCTAATAAATCTGTTACTGCCTTAAATGCTCGTAATTTTAACTCATTTATTTTATTTTGTAAGGCATGGGATGCAGCTTTCATAATTATGGATTTTGGATGTTTTTTATTAATATAAATTTATTAAAAATTAAAAAAAAAGAAAAGATGATGAGAACCGTTTAAATAAATTAAGAAATATTTGAGCAAGCTTTTTTTAAGAGTTCTTCAGCTTTCTTTGTAAAACTACTTAGGATGTCATTAACACTTAAAATATCATCAATTAATCCTACAGTTTGACCAACAGGTATGGCTCCTTCCTCAACATCACCTTCTGTATATACAATTTCATACCTGCGTAAATCTTCCAAAAATCCATCTAGATCATAGGCTAATTCTTGGGCAATTTTATTATCCTTAGAAATAATTTCACCATGTTCCAGAGCATATTTATTTTTTAGTAGTCTTATTGGACCAAAACCACCAGTTGTAAGTATAGTATCTCTTGCTGTTGCTGGAGGAATTAAATCCTTGTAATTTTGATGAAATTCGCTCTCTTTACAGGCAATAAATCGAGTTCCCATAGCAATTGCATCGGCGCCTGCAGCAATACC
>JAHLWH010000089.1 GCA_019058015.1 Promethearchaeota archaeon
AGTTATTTAAAAAAATTTTAGTGCTTGGTGGATTACAACCGGGTCAATCTACTACTTCAGTTGCATTAGAAGTCTCAGAGTTTTTAAATGCAGATGAGCTTTTAATTATGACAGATGTTGAAGGCATTTTTAATAAAGATCCAAAGAAATTCCCAGATGCTACAAAGTTTGATGAATTAACAAAAACTGAACTTCAAAATCTTATTCTCGAATCATCTAGCAATAATCAAGCAGCAGCTGGTGAATATCGCATATTTGATGCTGTATCCTTGCAAATATTAAAAAGAAGTAATTTAAATGTAAGAATTTTTTCGGGGAAGGATTTAACCCAGCTAAAAAACATTTTAGATGGAAATCCATCTGGAATTGGTACGGTTATTAAACCAAGTTAAAATTGAACAAAACTTTTTAATTGTATTTTATTATTTATCTATAATTATTATTAGGAGTCTAAGTTATTGTCAAGTTGGAAAGAAAAAATACAAAAAAAATACGGTCCCCATGAACATTGTATTGTCTGTGGAAGGGCTATACCAGAAGGTAAGCAATATTGTGGTCAAGGATGTAAGGATTCTGCAATATCTTATGAGAAAAAAAAGAAAAAAAAATCCAAAATTCAGATGTATTTTTTAATTGGTATGATGGTCGTAATCTTCATTGTCATGTTCCTTTTACAATAGTTCTAAATCAAAAGAAAAGATTATTTAAAAGAGGCAAGATGAGGGATTCTAACCCCCGTAGGCGTACGCCACAGGATATCTTCTTTTTTCGATTGATCTTGAATTTAAAACTATGTCAAACTAATAATTATTCGTAAGAATTTATAATGACAATAAATTATATTATTTAAAAAAGTGCAGAGATAACCAAGCCTAGTCAATATAACTCCTATGAATAAGGTGTTATGACTAAGTCTGATTAAAGTGATTATAAAATAATTTTTATTTATTGAAATATTATTTTATTTAAAAATTCTTCAAGCAGGGATAACCAAGTTGGTCAACGGTGCCGGACTCTTTTGGGAAAAAAGCTTTCTCATTAGCTGGACTCAAGATCTAATTAATATGATTTCCGTTGATCTTACTAATTTCAGATGGGATATCCGGTGAGATAGCTCTTCGTGGGTTCGAATCCCACTCCCTGCATTTAAAAAATAAATATTTATTTAAAGGCTCGGATTTTCCGGTAAAAAAAGATTAGCTCGTTAACGATTTTATTGTCTAAATTTAATCGAATACTTCTTTTTGGATTTTTTGCATGAGTTTTAATAGGTAATTCATCGACAATATTAGATTCTATGAGTGAATCAATAACCCGCTTTGAAGATGAAGTAGATATTCTGGCTTCTTTAGCAATTTTAGAGATATACTCCCATTCAACTTCTTTTTTTAAAATATTATCGAGAAGAAGTTCAAGGATTTTAATTCGAACCGTATTTCCAAAGATATTTGTAAGAATGAATTTTTTCAATTCAGGAAATCCTCGTAATATAATAAAATTATTAATTTTTTTTTTTCCTTTTGTATTCCTCTAAAATTTGATTCAACAATGTTATAATTGGCTTAATGAGTTCCTTCTCCTTTTCTTTTTCCTTTAAAAAAAATAATAATATAACTGGTTCTTTTAAATTACTCGCTGCTTTTTCTACAATCATTTTAGATAATAAGCTATGTTCCATTCCAAAAAGTTGATACGAAACAGATGTTGATTTTAGAACATCATTTAAAGGTGGTGAGCTTAAAGTAATAGAACCTAATCCAAAATTTACTTGATCAGATATAAAAAGAACATAACCTCGATATAATTTTACTAAAGTAAGGTATATGGTGATATTATCTATTTGTACATTCTTTTCAGCAATTATGTTCATTTTTTTTATTCTCTATTCATTTCGTTTCTATTTAAATTTATACTGAAAGATTTGTTTCTCTTACCGCTTCTTCCACCTCGTACCCTTGATGGACGATCAGGGCTAATACTTTTACAACTGCCGTTGGATCATCTGCTTGAAAAACGTTCCTACCATAAGCAACACCTGAACCCCCCGCGTCTATTGATGCTTTAGTTATTTCTAAAATCCCCCAAAGTCCTCGCTTTTCACCCCCAGCAATAATCACGGGAGCCATACATCCTTTCACAACCTCTTTAAAAGAATCAATATCACCAGTCCAATTTGTTTTTACAATATCTACACCGAGTTCAGCAGCAACTCTTGCGGCAATTTTAACAACATCAACATCATATTCATCTTTGCCATCTTTTACTATTTTTTCACCTCTAGGATACATCATTGCTAAAAGTGGCATTCCCCATTCTCTGCATTCTCTTGAGAGAGTCCCCAAAGTTTGAAGCATCTCTGGATCTGTATCTGTTCCCAAATTAATATGAATTGAAACACAATCAGCACCCATTTTCATGGCATCTTGAACATTATTGGTCAAAACCTTATAATTCGGATTAGGGCTTAAATTAGTTGACCCTGATAAATGAAGTATTAGACCAATATCTTGACCATATTTTCTGTGGGCATATAATGGTATGCCAATATGACCCAAAACAGCATTAGCACCCCCTTCAGCAATTTTATTCACAATTTCTCCTAAATTACTCTCTAATCCTTTAATAGGTCCCACAGTTAAACCGTGATCTAAGGGTATAATAATTGTTTTTCTGGTATTTCTATCCATGATTCTTTCAAGTCTAATTGATTTACCAATATAACCAGACATTATTAACAACTAAATTTTTTATATAAAATATTTTATTCCAATAATATAAGTATTAATGTTTATTGGTTTTAATTAATATTCTATAAAATTAAGATTGTTTTCATTGAAAAAAGAAGAAGATTTTAAAAAGACTCTTTGTTGGAATTGTAAATTAGAAATTATTAATAAGAGTATTCAGCGATGCCCAGAATGTAACGCAATTTTATATCCAAATTGTTTTATTAAATGGAGCAAGAGTTGGTTATTATTTCTTTTTTTTTTATGTATTGTTCCAATTTCAATTGCATTAATATTCATTTACTTTTTATAAAGAAAGAATTAATAGGTATAAAATGTAATCTATTATTACTCCAATTCTTCAAATACAACATCGGAAACCCGCCGTCGTCTAACATCAAAATCGTGATCAATATGCGCAGTTAAGCAGTGTCTTTTTTTTCCCTTTCCATGAATATATGAAATGGGAACAACAGGTAATTTTGATTCAAGAACTTTTTTCTTTAGAATAGGAAATGCAATTATTTCATTACATCTATCACATTTAACAAGTACAAATTTTATTTCTTTAGTTTCTCCTTTAGTTATTTTATTTAAGAGTTCGGGAGAAACTTCGGGGGAATCGAGTTTAATTATTTGTTTTGGAGGAGCTATTGGGACTTCTGGAATTTCTAGATCAATTTTTTCATCTCCAAGAGATTCTAAAGATTTTTCTTTTACTTTTTTTTTTTTCCCCTTTTCATTTTTTTTGGAAGGAGCAATAGATTTAATTAAAGATTGAAGTTTTGATGATTCTTCTGATTTTTGCTCTGAAGGTAAGATAGGGACAGATGGTTTAAGAAGTTCTTTAATGACCTTTTTTTCTTCATTTTTTTTTATATGGACTTCTTCCTCTTCATATTCCTTATCTTCTAAATTAATTATTTTTTTTATAACTCCAGGAAATCTCATTGGAAATAAAACGAATATCAAATTAACTATAGTTAAAGCTAATAAAATAAAAAAAATGATCCAAAAGGAAAAAACTCCATCATATAATTGTAAAATTCCTATATTGTAAATTAAGATTAATGCAACAAACATAATTAATATATTTGTAATTGATAATTTACTAAGATTTGCTAAATTTAATAAGTCTCTACGCCATTTCCATGAACTTTCATATGTGCGAAATTCTCCTATTTTGGCTCTAATTTTTTTGGATGCAAATACTGATGAAATTTTTCTTTTAAATTTCCAAAGGGTCTTATTTGGTAATCTTTTTAATATTTCAATTTTTAACATTTTGTTATTATTATCTTTTTCATTTTTTGGATCTATTGTATCGAAAATCCTAAAATCTAATTCACCAAATTTCTTAATTATCTTTTCTATAAGTTCCTTAGCAAAAATTTCATCAAATTTTTCAGCAAATTCACCTTTCCAAAAACCCCCAATTCTATTTTGAGCGTCAAATATAAATATAAAATTATCATAAGACATTTTTTTAGAAGATATGATTTTATTATCTTGAATTAAATATATCTTTATTTGATTTCACCACTTAATTAGTTTTCATTACTATTTAATTAATTTAAGAAACATTGAGATTAAAATAATTTTTTATTTTCATAGTTAAAATTTAAAATTAGAATTTGTTAAAAAATAATTTTAGAGGAAAAAAGAAAATATAAGTATATTCAATTAAAAAATTGTGCTAAATACCAATTATTGACAAATATTGCGTAAATCACTATAAATTTTTCCTAATTCACTCATTATATTTGCATTATTTTGTTGAAGATAATAACTTAGATATCCCGAAAGCCCATCTTCGGCTTTTATCCAATCAAGAAAGGCCGTAATTTCACTTTTTAGTTGAGGATCAATAGTTGTTCCTCCAGAAACGGGAGCTACTGGTTGGGAAGTTCCTAATTGGGCATTGTCATCCAAATAGGGGGTTTTTGAACTTAGTCTTGATAAGGTTCGAGCTGTATCCATATAAGCACCATTTATATCCGCTTCGGGTTCAACATATGCAATAATCTTATGCTCGTCATCCTTAGCCCCAATAATGTGTCCCTGCCCTTTTATGTTAGTAGATACCATTCTTTCAAGAGTACATTGTAACATAGAGTATTTTACACCAGAAATCATTATAAACTGAGCATTCATTGAACTCCATGCAGATGAAACCTTACTAATATCTGAGCTAATATCCCAATTATCTGTTGAATAAACAATATCTCGAGCTCCTCTTATAACTGCAACGGCAATTATAGATGGATCCCTTTGCATCAATTCATATATTTTTCCTTCATATTCAATAGACATAAAAATCAATAATTGTTTTTTTATTTATATTAAAAATAAATTTGTTAAAATATATTAAATTTTTAATTTTTTAATATAATTATTTTTATATTAACTTGATTTTTTATTGATAATTGTAATCTTACCGAAAGTCGGTTTGTAATGATTTTTATTCTCATTTTCATTTAAATTTTTAGTTAAATTATAATTGAATATTTCTGAATCCGTCTTAAAATTAAGTTTATTATTATAGAAGCTATGATGAGCTTCATCACTTTTTTTTAACTGTTTTATGTGATCAACAAGTCGATTTTTTTTATTAAAAATTTTTCCGCAAATTGGGCAACCAAAATTATCTTTTTCTATAAATAAAGAAATTTTTACCTTAATATGATTTTTTTTTTTTAAGTTTTCTTTAGTTAAGTGTTTTTTACATTTATGTCGGATTAATCGCCCATATATTGGATATTCAAAAAATACCTTAGATCCATGAGAACATTCCCAATAGAACACATCATTTTTACATCTAGGACAAACAGTTTTAAAAGCTCTTAATAAACAATGCTTTCCATGAATACGATTAAAAAAATTTAATGTCATTTAATATTTAAAAACTATAAAAGTTATTTAAATTTTTTGTCGATATTAAATCTTGAAAATCTTTAAAGAAAATTATTAATCTACACAATAACAAAACCCAAACATTTAAAAGTGTTAATTTCTTTTTTTTGTAATAATAGGTTGATTTCTTGGTTTGAGGGTTAACTTTTTGTGACTACTAAAGATGAAAACGAGATAAATTTTGAGAAATGCCCGGAATGTGGTAATTTCTCGGTTATTTCAGATTTATCTAGAGGGGAAATCATTTGCAACACTTGTGGATTAGTAATTAATCAAAGAATTATTGATTCTGGACCAGATTGGAGAGCGTTTTCATCAGAAGAGAAAGCTAAAAAAATTCGAGTTGGAGCTCCTTCAACATTTACACTACACGATAAAGGATTAAGCACAACAATTGATTGGAAAGATAAAGATGCACATGGTAAAAAAATTAGTCCAAAAATGAAAGCAGAAGTTCATAGATTAAGAAAATGGCATACTCGATCACGGATACATAAATCAATTGATAGAAATTTGGCAAATGCTATGAATGAGCTAGATAGATATTGTTCTCAATTAAATCTACCGAGTACTATTAAAGAATCGGCAGCAATAATATATAGAAAGATGGTATATAAGAATTTAATAAGGGGTCGATCAATTGAAGCTATGTTAGCAGCTTCCTTATTCACAACTTGTAGATTAAAGGGTTTACCTAAGACTTTGGACGATTTTATCGAATTTTCTTCCATTACAAAAAAAGAGTTGGGGCGTTGCTATAGATTAATATTAAAAGAATTAAATATAAGAAATATAAGAGTATCATCACCAATCGACTTTATTCCAAGATTTTGTTCGGATTTGAGTTTATCAGGTAGAACTCAAAATAAAGCCGCAAAAATCCTACAGTTAGCTCAAAAACATTATATTACTGCAGGAAAAGCACCTACAGGTTTAGCTGCAGCTTCACTTTACATCGCTGCAATTCAAACTGATGAACGTCGCACCCAAAAAGCGATTGCAGATATTGCTGGAATAACAGAAGCAACCGTAAGAACTCGGTATAAAGAGCTAATATTAAAATTAAATTTTAATATAGAACATTAAATTATCCTAATATTTTTAATTAGCCTTGATTCGTTTAATTACCCCTGGTCTTTTTTTATAAAGGATTCTATAACCACAGTGAGAACATTTAATACCAGGCAATGCCTTTAATTCATCAGGAGTAACTTCCTTATTGCACCCTTTCCTTGCGCAATAGTACATTCGAATTCACGTAAAGATTTTGATTTTTTTAATATAAGATCTAAATTCAATAATAATTTATAGTTAAAAAATTTTGCTCTATTGGATTTAGAAATAAGAAATTCTATAAATATTTTAAATATATAATGATTTCCTTTTTTCTTCGGAATTTTTATCCATTAGGTGGAAATTATCCAAATCGCGCTCCAATTTCTCTTTCTTGATTTGTAGATTTTTAGTTATCTCATCAATTTTTTCTAATGTATATTTTCTTTCAATTGGTAAATTAAAGTTATCTTTTAATAAATTAATTAAGGATATTGATGCCTTTAGATCTGTGATTTCGTCATTAATTACAGCAATATTATCGGTTTCTGCTAAAAATACAATTCCATCAATATTAAATCTGGCTTTTACTAATGTGGGAATTAAACCATTCGCTCCAACGATAACTCCTTTATTAATCCTTTTACATATTCCGTCCTTGATAAATTGATCAATAAAATCTTTATTTGTTGTACTAAAAAATATCGAAGGAGATTTTGATGGACTATTAGTTGGAAAAGCTCCGAGAGAAATTATTAATTTTATTCTAAATTTATGCATTAGACTTGCTATAAAATCTGATATTTTATAAATTCCCTTGGGATTAAGTGCTTGAGAATCTGCTGTTACTAAGAAAAGATCTCTTATCTTGTTTGGATCCTTCCAAAACATTATTTCTGCCTTAGGTGCAGACAATAAACTATCATCAACTATTGCTCCAGCTGGATAATCATTAAATATAATTTCTAAATATGGTTTTGCTTTTAGGAGACCAATGATTTGATCGATTGCGAATTTGCCTACATCGGCTATACCGGGCATACCAAGGAGACAAATTGGATTATTTATCGAGTCCAGTGAGAGGTTGATATGCTGAATTATTCTAAAATCTCTCATATTTTTTTTTACCTTTAAAAAATCGGTTTTATCTAAAATTAATGCTAAAAATATTCTTATTTAAATGATGTAATATCGAAGAGAGTATTCAGATAAGATTTAAAATATCTTTACAACAATACCAACATAATATTTAAGTATGCAAAATAATGTTTCTAAGATGATATTTAATGAAAGAGTTAAAATATAGATGCAAAAATTGCGGTACTTGTTGTTCAGAGGTGCCTGGGACAATCGAATATCCTACTTATAAAAGGATTCCACTTTATCCTAATGAAGCAGATAGATTAATTGAAATTGCAAAAAAGAGTAATGTTCCTTTTAAAATAATTGAAGATTTAGTTTTTCCAGATGAAAAAAATCAAAAAATTTTAGTGGTTACATGGAGAATTAGATTAGATAATAATAATAAGCAGTGCGCCTTTCATATTAAAAATAGTTGCCAAGTGCATGATATGAAACCACTCGCATGTAGAGCTTATCCATTGGCAATAAAGCAAGAGGATGCTTTTAATTTTAAAATTAGCATAGATCCTTTATGTAAATGGGTCATTGAAAATTATAATAATTTATGCAATATTGATTTTGAGCAAATTAAAAAAATCTTTCCACATGAATATATATATGCACAAGAACATCTAAATAGAAACAAGAGTATTATGTTAAAATTAAGAGAATTAGAGAAAGCAAACAAGATTAAAATATTTAGGAAAATTTCAAACATAAATTTCAATAAATATCTAAAACAATGGGAAAGGGTTGAAATTAGAGTATGAAGAAAATAATTAGTTTGCTTTCTGAAGGATTTGATAGCCCTATTGCCACTTATTTGATGATAAAACAAGGTTTTCTCCCAGTTTGCGTCACATTTATCACAAATAATGAAAATATTGATAAATTTAAAAGTAAAATCATTAAGATTGTTAAAATTCTCTCATCTTTTATTCAAAATGAAAAGATAAAGATACTCTTCATTAATCATACCAATAATTTAACATTTTTAAAAGAAAATTGTGAGAGGAAATTAACTTGTATTTTATGTAAGAGATTTATGATAAGAATTGCAAAAAAAATTGGGGAATTGGAAGGGACAAATTTAATTTTAACAGGTGATATTTTAGGAGAACAAGCAAGTCAAACATTGGATAATCTATATACATATCAGCAAATTGCAGAGAATGCAATTATAATAAGACCACTAATAGGTTTCAATAAATTGGATGTTTTTAATATAAGCAGAAAAATTGGTCTATATGAGGTTTGCTCAGAGAAATCAGATTTTTGCACAAATTTTCCAGAATACCCCGAAACCCATGCTAAAGTTCCAATAATTGAGGAATCAGAAAAAAATATTCCAATTTTGTCATTAATTGACCAATCAATAAAGGAAGCGGAGATAATTGAGATTTAAATTTTTAATATATTATTTTTGTAAATTTCGATAAATTCCTCATCGTTTAGTGTAATTTTTTTAAAATTCTTCAATCCTAAAGATAATATTTGAGCCAATAAATGCTTACAGATGCTATTTTTTTTATTAATTACTACATTTTTATAAAAATCAAGACAGTCACAATATAATCCAGGGTAAAGGATATGTTCTCTCTCATCACCTATTGCAGTCCATAAAATTCGTTTTGATGGAGTAAAAGTGTATTGAATAATTCCCCTTTCCATAGTTTCTAAAGCTCTTTCAATTTTATCCGCAAAAGTAGTTTTCAATTTCTTAATTAATTCCTTGTTAATTTCTCCTGCTTCTTTGAATTTTTCTAAAAAAGATTTAATAATATTATTTTCAGAAAACACATTTATTTAATTATCAATCGGATTATTAAAAATTGTGGATATAATACTGATAGTTTTAATTAAAGAAATAGGAAAAAAAAAGTGAGAATTTTACATTTTCCAACAAGATATTTCCCAGCAATCTCAGGTGCAGAGCTTTATTTTCAAAGAATATCTGAGATTATATCCGAAACTTATCATTATGAAATTGAAATATATTGTTCAGATGCTCTTGATTTTTCAGCTTTAACCTCTCAAAAAGGAAAAAAAATTACTTCGGAAAATAAATATTTTAAGAAAGTGAATAATTTAACGATTAATCGGATTCCTATAAAATATAATCAAACATTAGATGAACAGATATCATTTATTAAAAAATATTCAAGTTATGAAAGTTTAAGCATTTCTCGTGAGATTTTAGAGTTATTCCTTAAAAATGGTCCAAATATTTCTGAAATTTTAAATTATTTTAAAAAAGAAAATGAAATGAGATATGATTTAATTCATTCCACATACCTACCTTATTTTAATAATTTAATCAGTTTGGTTTTAGGTAAAATGTATAATATTCCAACGGTTTGTACTCCTTTTTTCCATTTTGCAAACCAAAGGTATCAAAATCCGTGTTATATTGAACTTCTAAAGAAATTTAACATGATAATATGCTGTACATCTTTAGAGAAAAAATATTTAATTAAAAATGGGGTAAATTCGGAAAAAATTAAAATTGTTCCTATGGGTATAGATTTGGAATATTATGAAAAGTGCAAAAAAATGAATTTTAAAAAGACTTTTTTTGGTGAAAAACAACAAAATTTCCCGATGATTTTTTTTTGCGGTAATAAAAATTTTGAAAAAGGAGCAATATCTCTTCTTAAAACAATTCCATTAATTTTAAAAGAAAAAAAAAAGATAATTTTTACATTTATAGGTTCCAGCACTGAGGCTTTTAATAGAGAGTTAAAAAAGGTTAAAAAAATCAAAAATAAATATATAGTTAATTTATCACCTTCCAATTTGAAAGGTTATTTCGATATAAAAAAAATATCTGCATTTAGAGAATGTGAGATCTATGTTATGCCTTCCCGCTCAGATGCTTTTGGTATATCATTCTTAGAAGCATGGGTATTTAAGAAACCTGTTATAGGCGCTAATATTGGAAGTACCCCAGAGGTTATTGATAATGGAAAAAATGGATTAGTAGTAGAATTTGATAATACTGAAGATATTTGCAGTAAAATTGTGTATCTTTTGAAAAACAAAAAATATGCTAAACAAATTGGCACTGCAGGATATCAGAAAATAAAGGATAAGAATTATTTATGGAGTCATATATCTGAAAAAATATTTAAAATCTATAATAAATTAATCGAAGGAGATAATTTTTAATTAATATATGATTATGAAAACTATAGCCGGAAATCCGTATCTAAAGAAAGATCAAGGAAAATTTTATTTTGATGAATTAGAATACTCTATTTTGGAAAAGGATTTTAGTACGCCTTATTTTGTGTTTTTAGAAAACCGGATTAAAGATAATATAAATAGTTTTAATGATGCATTTTCTTCACATTTTGAAAGATATGAAGGATTTTATTCTTTTAAAGCAAATTACTTGCATGAAATTTGTAGAATTGTTAAAGAGGGGAATTTTGGCGCTGAAATTATTAGTCTACCTGAATTAGAATTAGCATTAAATCTTAATTTTTCTCCCAATAAAATAATTGTAGGGGGGATATATTTAACCGATCAGTTAATTTTAAAATGTCTAGACAATAATATAAAAGAAATTATAGCCTACAGTCTCTCAGATATAAAAAAAATCAATGATCTTGCAAAAAATTATAATAAAACTCAAAAAATATGTTTAAGAATCAATTCGGGGAAATATAATGCACGTTTAGGTGTTGAAATTAATGAAAATACAATAGAAAAATTACAATTAATTTTATCTGAGTGCAAAAATATAGAATTAACTACAATTCTTTCCCATTTTAGTACTCAGATGAATAGTATCGATCTCTTAAAAAAAAATTGTATTTCTTTATTAGCAAGTTTAAAGAAATTACAAAAAAAATTGCATATTGATATAAAAAATATAAATTTTGGTGGAGGGTTTCCTGAAGCTGTCGTATTTAAAAAGGAAAGACTTGAAGATTTTGCACTAAGTGTAAAGAAATTGATACAAGAATATAATTTTTCTCATTTAAACGTTTATTTTGAGCCAGGACGCTTTCTAGTTGGTGATGCAGGTATTTTAATTTCAAAAATAATAAATGTTACTGATAATAGATGGATATTTCTAAATATTGGAAATCATATAGTTCCTAAATTTGCGCGTTGTAATTTAAGGTTTTATAATTTGAATAATTTAAACGAATCTTATAATACTAAAACATCTTTTGTGGGTATAATTCCTTCTGATCAAGACGTTTTGGCAAAGGATTATTATTTTACTCCTACTTTAAAAATTGGAGATAGAGTTCTTATTTCCAATGTTGGTGCTTATTGTTTAACGTTTTCTAATAGATTTCCATATAGGCTACCAGCTATTTTGCTAGTTAAAAGTAAAGAATATAAAACAATATTTAATCCCACAAAACATCAAGACTTTTCACTTTAATTCTGGTATCATCCACGTAATATATTATTTCAAATTTTTGTTTTTTGATTTTTTTTATAACCAGATATATATTATTAAGTGAATTTTTTATGGAAAGTTTCATTAAAGCAGCAAAAAAGAGAGAATTGGTTAAACGTAAAGCTCAAACACTATGTTCAGCCAATATAAAAATTATTGGGACTGGAGGAGCCGGAAATAATACAATACATCGTCTTATGAAAATAGGAATTAGAGGTGCAACTTGTATTGGAATAAATACAGATAAACAACATCTAGATGCAATAGATTCTCATCAAAAAATATTAATTGGCAGAAATTTAACGAGGGGGTTGGGTGCCGGTGGAAATCCGTCAATTGGAAAAGCAGCTGCGGAGGAATCAAGAAAAGAATTAACTCATGCATTAAGAGATTCAGATCTCGTTTTTATTGCCTGTGGGGAGGGTGGTGGAACAGGAACTGGAAGTGCTCCTGTAATTGCAGAAATTGCAAAGTTAGAAGGAGCAATTGTAGTTAGTGTTGTCACTTTACCATTTAAATCTGAAAAAGGAAGAATGGAAAAAGCCCTAAAGGGGCTTAACATATTAAGACAATATGTAGATACTTTAATCGTTATTGATAATAATAATTTATTAGAAATCGCCCCAGATTTACCTTTATTAGAGGCATTTAGCGTTGCGGATGAGGTTTTGGCTACAATCGTAAAAGGAATTACGGAAACCATTTCATTACCGTCATTGATTAATCTAGATTTCGCAGATGTGAGAACTATATTATGTGCTGGCGGTGTGACCATAGTGGGCGTAGGAGAATCAAATAATCCTGAAAATCGAGTTGAGGAAGCGATTAACGATGCGTTGAATTCCCCCTTATTAGATTTGGATATTCAGGGTGCAAAAGGGGCATTAATACATGTAAGCGGTGGTCCCGATATGACATTGGGGGAAGTCAATAAGGTTGCTGAAATAATTTCAGAGAAAATGGATTCAAAAGATGCGCTGGTAATTTGGGGAGCGAGGATTGCAGATGATCTTGAAGGATTTATTCGAGTTATGTTATTACTTACTGGTATTAAATCTCCTCAAATAACAGGAACTGGTTATAATCCAAGACCAGCTATATTGGATCCTAAAATTCCCAGATCACGACCTACACTAAGTGATGCAATGTTTAAATTAAATGAAGTTTCTACTGAATAAATTCATCAATTTTTTATTTAATAACTCTTAAAAAGAAGAATTAGTTTTTCTAAAATATTATTGTTGAGTTTAAATATTGTTCTTTTTATATTTCTAATGTATGGATATAGAAAGTAGTGATGATATTCAAACTGAAATTGAATATATCATATTTAATCTAAGTATTTGGAATTACATTTTCAAAATAAAAAAAGAATATTTTCTAGAGGGATATACATTATTTTTAGAAGAGCAAGATAAAATTTATCCCCGTTTAATTGTTATTCACAAAAAATATGATAATAATAATTTCTCAATTTATTCTTATGAAAGAACATTTGATATTAGGGCGGGTAAAGAAAAATTTATTGAAATTTATTCAATCAAAGAAATTGAGAACAGAGAGGATTTGTTAAAAAATTTAAAGAAAGTATTCTGTGGTGTTGATATATTAAGTTATGCATCTCAAAAAGATTTAAAAGGATTTTTATAAAACTCACTAAAATTCGGGTTTATAGATTTTCCGAAATTCTTCTTTTTTCATCTCTCTATATTTCTTTTCTAGAAAGCTTAACACCACATTTAGTGGAGCTCCAGAGATTATCATTGAGAGAGCTTTTCTAGCAATTTTAATTTCTTCAAATCCTCCAATAAAGCTCACAGTTCTCCCGTAAACGGACATTGATACACCAGAAAATTTTTCAATTGATTTTCTCATTTCCCCATTTCGACCAATAATTCTACCTTTAATTCGTTTGATTTTTTTGTCAGATTTACCAATTTTTTCCTCCAACTTTATTACTTCTAAGAATATATCTTCTATTAGTAATTTTAAAGCTTTTTTAGGATTAAAACCTCGGCCTATTGCGGAGATTATTTTTTCAGTCAACAAAACATTATAAGGATTATAATTTTCATTATTTGGTTCAAAATTTTGAACTATGTCAACTTCTCCCGTCTTACTATCAATATTTAATTTCGTACCTGTTAAATTTTCAATTTCCTTTTTAATTTCTCCATTATGTCCAATAAGGATGGGAATGCGAGCCTCAGAGATTTTCATATTATATCAAATTGTATAAACATTAAAAATAGATTTCTTTTTTTAAAATTATTAATTTTTAATAATATCATAAAATGCCTCTTTTACTGTTGGAGTCTCTATTCCAAATTTAGAGAAAAAATTTATTACATTTTTTATATCTCGAATTAAATACTGATCAGATTTAGGGTGATCAATAGAGACGGCTTGCGAAATATCAATTATGATAGGCTTTTGATCCAACATAAGGATATTAAATTCGCTTAAATCGCCATGGACTAATTTCGCTTTATATAAAACTTTTATAAATTGATACACTTCATCGAATAACTTCTCAGCATTTTCCAAACTCTTGACATTTTTTAATATAGGTGCTGGGGTAGGTCCATCTCCAATATATTCCATAATTAAAACATTATTTTTGACATATATTGGCTGAGGGACAGATAAACCCGCATGATATGCTTGTTTTAAATTTTTAAATTCTTTTTTAGCCCATAGAAAAATAATCTGGGAAGAATTTTTACCTACTTTCTTAAAGCGCGGATCTCCAATAATATAATTTTTCATCCACCGAGAAGTATTACTATCAATTTTATAGATTTTTATTGCAATTTCATTTCCTTCTTTATCGTAAGCTAAATAAACATTTGCCTCTTTACCTGCATTAATAATTCCGATAAATTCCCCAATTATTTGTTTATCCAATAATTTTCTTAATAAAAAGATAGTTCTCTCATCAAAAACACTGTCCACCGCTAACCTAATTGATGATTGGTCTTTCTTTTTAATTCGTCTTTTATCGATTTTTTTTATTTCCAAATCTCTCGATTCTTCCATATCATATTCTTCGATAAAATCTTCTTCTATTTCCTCAAAATCTGTATTATTTTCTTCCATCTCTAAAAATTTGTAAAATCTTTTTTTGTATTTTAACTTTTTTGCTGAAAAAAAATTGATAGTTCTTTATTATTCTATTTCCATGGGTATCTATTAAATGTATTTTATTTTTCCCTATTTTATCTACTATATATTTTATGTTTTTGGTAATTACTTCATCTTCCTTTTCAATAGGTAAAAATTTTATTAAAGTTTTTATTCTATATATGTTTTTACCGCGTTGAACATCTCTACTCATCAACTTTTTAGAAGATTTTATTAAAAAATTATATTCTGGTTTTAATAATCGAATAATCTTATTGGTTTGATTTTGTGTGCTTAAAAAAATATCAATACCATTTTTAACATATTCGATTTTTGTAATATATTCAGTAGAATCTTTTTTTGATACTTGTTCTATATAATTTTTTATCTTTTCTTTAACAATTTCAATTAAGTCCAATTGTTCGACGAAAATAACCCTTAATTGAATAATTGCATTAATTTTTTTTTGTTTTATACTAATACAGTTGTCACAGTGACCATATTTTAATTTTACTTTGATTTCTTGAGTATAAATTAAATTTTTATCATATATATGAACTCCAGTGATTATAAGATAAATATCCTCGATAATTTTAGCACTTGGAGAAATTTTTTCTTCCAAAATTTTAATATTGAATTTAATATTTTCCTTTTTCCCATATGGCTCTAATAAAAAATATTTAATAGCTGATTTAACAATCTCTAATATATTTTCTGTAGAAGGAGTTAACCAAATTTTTACTTTAGATTCCTTAGAAAAACTACCGCACTCTAAACATATATTTAAATAAAATATATCTTGAAATTGAAATAATGGCTTATCTTTAAGATAACATCTTAGACAAGTAAATTTTTCATAAATTTTTTCATTTGTAGAAAATTTTTTTCCACAAAGGGAGCAAAAACGGGTTGGATGGGTTTGTGGCATATTAAAATATCATCTTTAATGCCATAGGTATATTATTAATTTTTTTAATATTTGATTCAAGAACAATTCCACTTTTAATTGCTTTTCTAACGATATTATTACCAATAATATTAAAGTTCGAAGATATAGATAATATATTTATCGCTTCATCTATATCAATTAATTTTCCTCCATAGAAGTCATTAGAAATCTTTAATTTAAAATTAGCTTCATATAACTCTTTATTAAGAAGATCATCGTCGCAAACTGCAACGATCTCAGTAGTTCCTTGAGCATGAACTTTAAGATAGACTTGCAACGATAATACACCTTATTTTATTCAATAATTGGAGTTCGTGCTCCACATGCTTGGCAGAATAAATACAATTTCTTATCTTCTTTAGCTATACTAGTATCAGGTTTGTTACATATCTTGCATAAAACATATTTATTAACATATTCATTTATTTGACGATTTAGAACATCTTTTTTAGGTCGTCCTTTTAAAAACAATTGCCCTCCTCGATATTCGCCCATCATACCAATATTTTTCAAAAAAATTGGTAGAAACTGTTTTGCATCTCTATTTATCTTTTGAATAATTTTAGAAAAATTTAAAATTATAGTATTTTTTCCTTCAGGCCTTATTTCAACATCTGGAATGATAAATCGCTCTTTTTGTTTAGCTCCTTCGGGAATTTGATCCATTGCTTGTTTTAAATATTTTTTATATTGTTCAAACTCCAACTTTATATTTCCCTTATACCTTATTTTTTTTGTTTAATTCTTTAAATACTCCTTAAATATTTTAATTCTCAGAAAAAAAAAAGTTTTTCGATTTGCTCTCAATCTTGTAGTTTTTTCAACTTGATATAAAATATGTCTAAAATATCCATTATATCAATTGATAATAATTTTCTTCAACTTGATATATTCTTGATTCAATTTCCAATTCGTTAAGATATTTTTTTAAATCATTTTCATTAAAAGCTAATGATTTCTGTAATTCTTCAAACGGAATTCCTTTAATTTCACCGCCTAATTCTTTAATTTTTTCCAAAACTTGTTCTTTATCATCATCACTTTTAAATAAATGATTCATTTCATATTCTTCAGAAAGCTCATCAATAGGAAAATTATCTTCAAATTTCCTTGGAATTTCCATTAGATCAGTGGTTTTAAGTTTTTTGATTATTTCTGCATCTCTTAACAGTACAAAATTGGGATTTTCAATATGCTTAATCATTTCGGGAGAAATAGAAAAATAATTTTTCCACTGTCTTATAATGCCCATTACATCAACCAGATCTCCTTTCACAATATGGGAATATTGTTCAGCAACAACACCCCAAAGAATCGCCCTTATTATGCCAGTTCCATCATCTAAATCGAATTCTAACCTTGAATTAAAATCTGTTTTATCTAAATCTGATTTTTCTTCAATTTTTTGACTAATAATTTCCTTTTTATCCAAAACCGTTGCGTAGATCCTAACTCGTTTATATTTTCCAAAAATAGTAAATAGTATTTTCTCGTCGTGTAAGTATGTTCCTTCAAGAATATGTTTTATCCAGCATCTTAATGCCGGGTATCTTATTAATCTTTGAATATTATTACTCATCTTAATTCTTAAATTTATTAATTATTATTAATATTTAGGAAAAATCCTAATTTTTATTATTCTTTTTGGAAGTTTCAAATATATATTTTCCCCATTAATATCATAATATTTTACTTTAAAATTACTAATTTGAAAAAATTTTTCTTGATTCAATTTATTTCAATCATAAAAAAAACAAAAAGATTTCGATTTAACATGGATTTAAAATATACATTACTCAATAGTGGGGTCTGCTTCAAGGAGATTATTTAAATAAAAAAGCGAATATTAAAATTAATATAATATTTATCTTTGTTAACATTTAATCATAAATTAATATAATTTTTAATATAAATAAAATACGAGAATATTAGTAAAGAGTTAAGAATAGAGGGGTAGGCTAGCCTGGTTTATGCTGCAGGGCTCATAATTGGTATCTGCCATTAAGAAACCCTGAGATCGTTGGTTCAAATCCAACCCCCTCTACCATTATTTTCAATTTTTCATGAAAAAAGAGAGAATTAAAAAATATTAACAAAAGACTTTTTTTGAAATTAAAATTTAAATATACTAATTTAGTTTTTTCAACAGACTTTAAAATAAATTTAAACTATGTCAATAAATTTAATTGAAATTTTATTAGAAATAGTGTTAAATCCTTTTTTTATAATATCCTCAATATTTTGGATAATTATGCTCATCATTATCATAGTATTCGGAAAAAAAAGAAAAGGATTGATAAATATTTTTATTCCGTTATTTGCAATGATTGGAACAAAACGATTAAATAATTTCTTAAAAAAGATTTCTCGATGGCACCCCAAATTTTGGCGGACTTTTTGGAGTATTGGTTTTTTTGTTTCTTTTTTTTTTATGATTTATGGAATTTGGTTTATATTTAATAATTTAATTTCTCTTATATTCAATCCATCAATTGAAAATGCTCTTATTCCATTGGTTCCTGGAATTACAGTTGATCTTCCGATATTTGCGTATTTAATAATTCCAATCTTGTTTGTCGTTACCATTCATGAATTTTCTCATGCGATAGCTGCAGAGTCAGATAATATTGATGTTTTATCAACAGGAGTTTTTGCAGGAGGGTTATTTTATTTGTTAGGTTTTGGAGCCTATGTTGAAGTTGATGAACACACTTTAAATTCAAAACCAAGTTTATGGAAAACGCGTCTGAGAATAGCAGCAGCAGGCACATATTCAAATGCAATAATGGCTGGTATTGGTATTTTACTCATATTAAATTTTACAACTCTGATTTCTCCTTTTTATGGACCTAGAGTGTTTCAAATTGATTATGTTTCTTATCCATATGAAGGAGGGTATAATTATAATAATTTAATCGAGGGAGATGTTGTGGTAGCGATAAATGAGACCTTAATTGATATTGACAATGGAATGTATTTAGACAATATATTAACAAATAAAACTCAAATTAAATGTTCAGTTGGAGATTCTCTTAATTTTACCATTTATAATGTAGGTTCCAATTCATATTTATATAAGTCTGTTATTTTAGGGATTTACAATTTTATTGGAATTTCTTATGAAAATATTTCAAATGGAGAATTAAGAATAAACCAAATATATTCCGTTCTTCAAGGAGGAAATAATTATGATAAAAATCTAACAGTTGGAACAATTATTACTAAGATTAATGGAACTCAAGCTGATGTATCCAATAATATAACAATAGATTATATTTTAACTCAAGTCCAACCGGGTGATTATCTTAATCTTACAGCAGATAACGGAGTATCCTATTTATTGGATGTTGATGCTGTACCTTTAGTTCCCGGGGCATTTATTTTTGAAAATTTGTATATGGGAATCCTTTATGAGGATCTAGGTAGTAATGATATTCATATTTCAAAGGTTTTTAATAATTTAACTGAATCTGGAATAAATGAGGGGATACTTAAGGAAGGTGATCAAATCCTTGAGGTAGAAGGGATTGATATACAATCGAACGAACATAGTTTTAAGAATATAATTGATAATTTGACTTTAAATCCTAGTGAACCTATCAATTTTAAAATTAAACGAGACCAAGAAATTTTAGAAATTAATGCAAATACATTAGAAATTCCTACTAAGTCAGTTAAAATTGGCATATTTAGTAATGAGAATTATTGGATACCAAAAAATTTTTTATCTATTTGGTTTTCAGGCATATTTCCTTTTTATTTATTAAGACAACTTTTATGGTTTTTTGTTGTTTCTTTTAGTGTCACATTATTTAATATGTTGCCTCTTCCAATTTTTGATGGAGATCGAATAATTAAAGAGATTATTAATAAAATAATAGGTGAAAAATATGATTCTACAGAAAATAAAACAGAAGAATTTTATTATAAACATGAGAAAAAAGAATATGCATTAAATAAATACAGAATAAACCAAATTAATTCATTAAAATTAAAAGTTGATGAAGGAGAAATAATTATTAGCCCAGATAAATATCATCTAACTGATGGAACTGGAGATGGATTTATTGATGCATTAACTCTAAATTTACCAGAAACATCTAAAATTAAAGAAAATTCCATTTTTGAAGTTAGTTATGAATATCAATTTGATAGTAAGAGTCCTACCAAGAAAAAATTAATAAATTCGATCAGGTTGATTATTACATTTGCTTTTTTGGCAAATATTATTTTATCATTTATGAGATTCGGGGATATTTTAAGTATATTTAATTTTTAATGTAAAATAAGTAAAAAATGAAATGTAGCTATTGCGAAAATAACAGTATATATCACAGAAAACATTCTGGTGAAAATTTATGCGGTAATTGTTTTAATAAATCTATTGAGCACCAAATCTATAAAACGATTTCTAAATTTAAAATGTTGAAACCACAAGATAAAATAATCCTAGGTTTATCTGGTGGGAAGGATTCGATGGTACTTCTATGCAATTTAATTACGATACAAAAAAAAATTCCTAATTCTCCTTCGATTATTGCATTAACAATTAATGAAGGTATTTCAGAATATAGAGAGAAGTGTATAATAAAATCTAAAGAATATTGTAAAATAAACAAAGTCAAGCATAAAATTATTTCATTTAAAGAGAAATTAGGAAAAAGTATGTATGAAATTTTGGAAATTTATAAAAATAATTATGGAAAAATTTATCCATGTAATATATGTGCAACAATTAGACGCCATTTGCTCAATGATGAAGGAAAAAAATTAGGTGGAACCGTTTTAGTTCTAGGACATAACTTGGATGATGTTTCTCAAACATTCTTAATGAATTTTTTACGAAAAGATTTTAACAAAATTTCAAGAATGAATCCATTTCTTGAAGAAAATAATAAAATATACATGAAAAAGATAAAACCTTTAATGAAAATTCCCGAAAAAGAAATTCTTCTGTATGCTCAAAACAAAGAGTTAAATTTTGTTAATGTTCCTTGCCCTTATAAAATAAAATACCCGATTTTACGTAAAAGAGTGCAATCATTTCTAAATAATTGTGAAGAATATAGTCCTGAAATAAAATTTAACCTCTTCAAAGGCTTTGTGGAATTATCTGATATTTTATGGGAATATAATAAAAAATTAAGGGGAAAAAAAATTAACTTTAATACTTGTAAAATTTGTAATCAACTTTGCGGAAAAAATAGAGAAATCTGCCTTTTTTGTGAAATAAAGGAAAAAATAGCTCCTTATTGAAATAAATATTTACCCAACTTTTTTAGCTGTTCATAACCCCTTATCTCAGTATCAAATAGTGGAATTTCTATTAAATTAAAATCATCTTCGTAAAGATATCTAATTTCTTTTAAGTTCTTCAACTGCATATTGCGTCGAGATTGGCAAAATTTGCAATCAATAGATTCTGGGAAAATCTGGTTAACAATTATATTGGAAAAGGGGATTTCATATTGATAAAGGCCACTTAATAATCGCTCAGTTTCATAAAGAGCCATAGCCTCCGAGATCATAACAATAACAAAGGATGTTTTTGAAGGATCCTTTAATTCATCCCTAGCTTTTACTATTGAATTCTTTAATTTTTTAAACATTTCAAATGGATCTTCTCCTGCCACTTCTGTTTTTGAGAACATTTTTTTAAACATACCAAAAATTTTGCCTAATTTCAAACGCAGAGAGATTAGTTTGCCAATCCAGCCAGATAAAAGATCTGGTAGTGCAAGAAGGCGTAAAGTATGTCCTGTTGGAGCTGTATCAAAAATTACCAAATCATAATCTGATTCTGTCTCAATAAATTCTAAAACTTTTCCAAAAGCTATTGCCTCATCTATTCCTGGAGGATTCATGCTCGCAAAACTTCCTATATCTTCCATAAAAGGCAGAGAATTTCCAAAAGGCATAGATTCAAGCGGATTTACATTCATAGCTGATTGATATTCATCCAGATTGATTTTAGGGTTTATTTCTAAGGCATATAAATTACTAACATTTTCTACTTGAACTGTTTCTCCTTTTGGTAATTTTTGATCTAAAGAATCCCCTAAGGAATGTGCTGGATCAGTACTTATTATTAATGTTTTTCTGCCATGCTCTGCAGCCCAAATTGCTGAAGCAGACGAGATGGAGGTTTTCCCCACTCCGCCTTTTCCACCAAAAAGAATGAATTTATTTTGACTTAATAATGATTTTAAATTTTTTTTCAAAAAAAGAAACACCTTCTAAAATTATTAATTTAGAAATGGATTTTATATCCATTTATACTATATTTCTCAAATTTTAAGTATTTAAAGAGTACATTTTTATTTATTATTTGGCTTTTCCTCTCAAATGCCTTAAATCTGAATTTTACAATAAAGATATTGTAGATAAATTTAATTATAATTTTCAAGAATTTATAAGCAGGAAAATCATAATAAAATTTAATTATTGTAAGAGAATTGATTAAATATATTATAAAAAAATAGATATGATAAACTCTTTTCAAATATTGAAATTTTATGCCAAGTTCAAAAGAATTCATTGAAATGGATTTAAAATATGGTGCTCATAATTATCATCCCATCCCTGTAGTAATATCAAAAGCAGAAGGGTGTTGGGTATATGATCCAGAAGGTAAAAAGTATCTTGACTGTTTATCAGCATATTCAAGTCAAAATACAGGTCATTGTCATCCTGAAATAATAAAAGCATTGAAAGAGCAAGCTGATAAAGTTACTCTAACTTCTCGAGCATTCCATAATGATATGATGGGACCGTATTTAAAGCAATTATGTGATATTGTCGGACCACATGTGGATGATCCAAAAAACTCAGGGATAATGGCTCTACCGATGAATACAGGTGCAGAAGCAGTGGAGACTGGTTTGAAAGTCGCAAGAGCATGGGGTTATATAAAGAAAAAGATACCAAGAGGAGAGGCGAAAATTATAGTATGCGGTGATAATTTTCATGGTAGAACAATTACAATTGTAGGATTAAGTACGGATATTCAATATGCAAGATATTTTGGGAATTTTGGTCCTTTTACGCCAGGATTTATAATTATTCCTTACGGAGTCGCACAAAAATTAGAAAATACAATCTTAGAAATTGGTCCCGAAAATGTAGCAGCATTTTTGGTTGAACCAATACAAGGAGAGGCGGGAGTAAAAATCCCTCCAGAGGGATATTTAAAAAAGATTAGAAGAATTTGCACTAAATATAATGTTTTATTAATGGTTGATGAAATACAGACTGGTTTATGTAGAACTGGTAAGTTTTTCGCGTGTGATCATGAAAATGTTAAACCAGATATGTTTCTACTAGGTAAAGCACTTGGAGGGGGAGTATATCCAGTTTCGGCAGTTGTAACAACAACTGAAATTATCGGTCCAGATGTAATAACTCCAGGAACTCATGGAAGTACTTTTGGTGGTAATCCTTTAGCAGCTGCAGTTGCTATGAAATCATTGGATATTCATATTAATGAAAATCTCGCAGAACGAGCAAGAGAGGTTGGAGCTTATTTTATTAAGGAATTACGAAAGATTACAAATAAAAAAACCAAAGTCCCAGTTAAAGAAGTAAGAGGGAAGGGATTATTAATCGCCATTGAGTTTAAGGGAGATGTAAGACATTTCGTAGAGAACCTAAAAGAAAAGGGAATTCTAGCGAAGGATACTCACTCAACAACTATTCGTTTCGCTCCACCTTTAATAATTACCAAGGAAGAAATTGATTGGGCATTGAAGATAATTGAAGATGTAATTGTTGAATGAATATCTCATAATCTAATTTTCTTTTCCTAACTATTTTTTCTATTTTCAAGGAGATATTAAACTAAAAAATAAGTTATTTGTATATATGTGTTCCTGCTTTTCCCTCCAATGCTGTTTTAATATTTTCAATTGATGTTACAATTGCCCTTTCTCCACCAGATTCTATAAAGCTAATAACAGCTTCTATTTTTGGGCCCATACTTCCAGCTGGGAATTGACCTTCCTTTAAATACTTTTTTGCTTCCGAAATTGAAAGCTTATGTAAATTCCTTTGATTTGATTTTTTATAATTTAAAGCAACATACTCAACATCAGTTGCAATTAATAGAATATCTGCTCCAACTTGTTCGCCCAGTTTTGCACTTGCAAGATCCTTATCAATAACGGCTTCTACTCCCTGCAATCGTTTACTCTCTTTTATAACTGGAATTCCTCCGCCACCACAAGCGATTACAATAAAATTTTCTTGCATCAATTTTTTTATTTCACGCCATTGATAAATCTTAATTGGTTTCGGTGAAGGAACAACCCGTCGCCATCCTTTTGGAGTTTTTACAAACCCAGACCTTGGTTCTGAATAAACAGGTCCGATTGGTTTCGTTGGGTGCTTAAATGCTGGATCTTCAGGATCAACTTGTACATATGTTAAGACGGTAAGAAATAGTTTTTCAACATCAATATTAAGGTGCATAAGTTCCTCGTCTAAGGTTGATTCGATCATATAACCAATTTGTCCTTGGGTTTCAGCTACTAAAATCCCCAGGTGTCTTTTTATGACTTCACTAGTTCCCTCTTGTTGCAATAGAAGGTTTCCAACTTGAGGTCCATTTCCATGTGTGATAATGATATTATATTCCTTTGATAATTCTGCAATTTGTTTAATTGGAGTTCGTAGATTTCTAAACTGTTCTTCAGTAGTTCCTTCTTCTCCAAATCTTATTAGCGCATTTCCACCAAGCGCAACAATTAAAGTTTTCATAACAATTTTTCTCCAAAATGTATGCAATTCTTTTTTTAAAATTTGTCTAGTAAAAATAATATTATTGCTTTTTGCGCATGCAAGCGATTTTCTGCCTGATCAAATACTATAGATTGAGAACCGTTAATAACATTGGTAGTCTGTTCATATCCTCGCATTGCGGGTAGACAATTCATGAAAATTGCATCTAATTTTGCTGCTGACATAACATTGGAGGTTACTTGATAAGGCATAAAAATTTTCTTTCTTTCTTCTTCTTGCTCTTCTGGAATTCCATAAGACATCCAGGAATCGGTATAAACAATATCAGATTCCTTTGCGGCTTCCATTGCATTATCAATTATACTTACTTCGGCTCCAGTATTCCTTGAAAGTTCTGCAACCTCATCCAGAACTTCTTGTTCAGGGGAATATTCGACACTTTTGGGACAAGCAACATCCATTTTTAAACCAAACATTGCAGTCATCCTCATAAGGTCATAGGTAACATTATTATGAGCATCTCCAAAATATGAGAGTTTCAAGTCTTTAAGACGATTTTTTTTCTCTTTAATAGTTTGAAAATCGCTGAGGATTTGACAAGGGTGGGCGAAATCATCCAACATATTTATAACGGGAACATCTGAATGTTTTGCCAGATCACGAATATCCTCCCTTTTAAAAACCCGGGCAGCAATTAAATCAACAAATCTTGAGGCAACTTTTGCTGTATCATGTATATTCTCTTTCTTTCCAAGAGGAGAATCTTTTATTGAATAAAAAATTGCATGGCCACCAAGTTGTTCCATTCCCGTTTCAAAAGAAATACGAGTTCTTAAAGATGGTTTCTCAAAAAGCATTAAAAGGGTTTTGTTTTTTAAAATAGTACTATAATTTTCCATATTTGCCTTGATTTCAATTGCTTTATTAATAATTTTCTCGGATTCCTCTTTTGTGAGATCAGAGATCTTTAATAAATGTCGTGTCATTTTTTCCACCACCAATTTCATTAATCTTGAATATTTATTATCATAATTTTTCCACTTTAATTATTAACTTGAGTTATACCATAATTTCTTTATTTAAATTTTTACTTTAAATCTTCTGCTTGATAAAAATTTCGATATAATGAAAGATCTTCAAGAATTTCATTATCTTGAGAATTAATTTTTCTAGTTAAAAGACGACTTAGAAGTTCTCCCACCCCAGGACCAAGCATAAAGCCTTGTCCACACATCCCAACAGCGTTAATATATCCTTTAAGGCCATTAACAGGTCCAATAATAGGATTTCCATCAAGAGTCATAGGGTATAATCCACGCCATGTTCTTCTTACTTTTATGTTACGCAAACGAGGTAAAAGTTTAACCATCCGCTTTGAGATTTGCGGTAAGAAGGAACTTGTTTCTCTTCGATCTGTGCCGAGTTTGCTTGGATCAGGAGTAAGGCAGAAAATAATTTGTCCTTCTTTATTCTGATAGAAATAATAATTTTTTGAATTTCCAAATTTAGGATCTATGCAGGGTTGTATATCAACAACCATAGGTGAAAAAAATTTTTTAATAGGTTCAGTAATTCCAGCTTCATGAGAATCAGGTTGCACGGGTATATCGATTCCAGTCATTTGGCCAATATTCTTTGCAAGTGCCCCAGCTGCGTTAATAATGTTTTGTGTTTTATAGGTGCTCTTTGTAGTTTTAACAGTAGTTACTTTCTTATTATCTTTTAAAATATTAATAACTTTTTCTTTAAATTTATATACTGCCCCCCAATTTATTGACTGCCGATAAAAGGAATGTAAGGCTAATAAAGGGGAAGCATTTCCATCTTTAGGGCTAAAAGTTCCTCCCAATAACCCTTGATCATTAATACCAGGTATAAGTTCCTTAATTTTTTCCGCACCAACATATTCAATATTTAAGCCATATTTTTTTTGAAGATCAACAGTGTCTTTTAGCAATTTCTCTTGTTCTTCTGTAAATGCTATAAAAACATAACCCCCTTCATCCCACCAAATATCATCCCCGTACTTCTTTTTCCAAGTAGAAAAGATTTCTATGGATCTTTGGCAAATCCAGATTTTACTTTTTTGTGAATGAGTTGCTCGAATTCCACCAATTGCGTGTTTATTGTCGCCTTGAGCAACAGAAGGTAATACTTCAATAACGAGTGTTTTAAGTCCATCATGAGCTGTGGCTAATGCAGTTGGAACTCCAATACTCCCCGAACCGATTATAATTACATCATATTCTATATTTATCCTCCTCCTTTGTTCGAGCAAAAAGACCCATGGGGACTTCTATTAATAAAGGACGTAATGTTCCCAGGGTAATTTCATCAAGAGATACTCCTTCTTCACTGAAGATGCGATAAATAAGAGGAGTGCATGTTTTGCCTCCACATGCTCCCATTCCAACTTGAGTTAAAGCTTTAAGCTCATTAAAATCAGTTATTCCTTTATGTATCCATTTTCTGATTTCACCAACTGTTACTCGTTCACATC
>JAHLWH010000090.1 GCA_019058015.1 Promethearchaeota archaeon
AAATAAATTTTCTTGCAATATTATAAAATTGTATGTTATTATACAAATAATTACAATATATTTAAAATATTAACATAATTTTATTCTATATTAGGATAAGAAATGAAAATGTTAAATTTAAATAAAGATAATTTTAAATATGTAGACATTGATTTAATTAACAACAGCTGCTTAATTAACTTTAGGCAGCTATTTATTTTTTGGGAGGTGATCTTATAGAAGTCTTTAAATTAAAAAAGCCACCTTTAAAAATCCTGAGTTAGCATACAAACAGGCATTTTTTAGGTGGCAATAATATTTTAGCAGATTTAAGGGTAAAAATAAGAATTTTAATAAAAATATTATAAATGTGTGAAATAAAGGTTATAGTGTTATGAATAAATCAAAGACTGATGTCCTAATCTTAATGCTCATGGGTATTGTAATCATATTGATGATAGGAAATATTGGTCTTTTCATCAGAATGAATCAGCTACAAAGTACAGTACTAACTAAATTAGAATCTTTTCAAACAATTAAAATACCAGAAGGTTTAGAGATAGGGGTTAAAGCTCCAGATTTCACTCTATATGATACTAACAGACAAAAGATTTCCTTAAAAGACTTTGCGGGGAAAAAAATACTCTTGGAGTTCTCATCTATAGGATGCCCACCATGTAAGGATCTGTATCCTATTTTAAATACATTTAACAGTAATCACAATGATGTCCAAATAGTTGTTATTTCTATGGGTCCAGCTGAGGAGAATATAAAGGTAAAGAATGAATGGGAATTTGATTTCCCTATTTTAGAATCCAGTGAGACTGTATCCAAAGATTATGAAGTGCCAGGAACTCCATACTTCTATGTAATAGATGAAGAAGGTGTAATTGTAAACAAGGGAATTGCCAATTCTATAGAAGTTTTGAATTCTTTAGTGAAACCTTAAGATTAGGATAGGACAGAAAGGGGGTGAAAAAACATATTAAATAACAATACTTGTATAAAATACAGCTAATTTAATTTTAAAAAATTAAAGGAGGTGAATTATGAAATTTTTAAACCATAAGCTAATGTTGAATATTTTGATAATAATGTTTATTGTCTCAGTGATTTTTTCAGCACTCACAACAGTTGGATTTGCTTCTGCACCACCAAAAGTTGGACCAGAAAGTCTTTGTACTGGATGTTATTATTACTGTGGTAGTACAGTAGTAAAAATCGGTAATTATTGTGTAATAAATGGGGTTATGGGACATTGGAGATTTTATAATTTTTACGAAGTATGTGCTCCATCTTGTAAAGCAGTAAAAGTTGGTTATTGTTACGCTTGTTTGTATCCTTGATGGTGAAAGTCCGTTACGGAGGTGATAGCACCAACCGTTAGCTAAGGGCAAGGGTGTCCATCGTGAGGTGGAATCTGAAGGAAGCCGGAGGCAAAATCCCGGCCTGACGAACAGGAACTGCATATAAGGCATATGCAAGTCGGATGAGTTTGCATAACAAAACAAAGTCCTATGCTATCTAAGACTTGTGGTGTAAATGCAGCAGGTAGATGGGAGGAAAGGCTGTGGGCTTACCCGCGGAGGTCTGATAGGAGCTGAATAAAATAATTATTCAGCTCCTTCTCGATTTTTAAATATGCTAATATAGTTATAAATTATAAATATTAAGAATATTAAACACAACTTTAAAATATTTCAATTTAAATGAATTAAAGTATTAAAATTTTTAAAAAATATGTTATGGGAACTATTATAAGAGGCATTAAAAATATATTTAGAAATAAATCTAGAAATATAGCAATAATATTAGTACTTACTATTTCATTATCACTTGCTTTAATGATGATTAACATGAATTTTTCATCAAATCAAAATGTAAAGAGTATAAAAGAGAAATACGGAAATAGTTTTAGTGTTGGATTAAGTGATGAATATATTGAAGAACTTTATAAAATACTAGGAAATATTGGAGATAAACTATACGATAATACAGAGCTAATTGCTATTGACGAAAAATTAGCTGATGAGATAGCAAAAATAGCTTCAGTGATAGAAGTTAATAAGTATTTATCTGGTGGCTTTTACTCTAAAAAATTAAAAGTTCCAGGAATAACTGCAATACATAAATATAAGAATCAAGTGGAAGTTATTAGTGAGGAGATAAGCCATACCGTTTCATTTATTGGAACTGAGGAGTCATTTTTTCGTAACTTAAACTTAGAAAAAGGAAATATTTTTAAAAGAGATGATATTGAGCAGAATGTTGCTTTAATTGCAGACAAATTTGCAGAAAGAAATAAGCTTGATGTTGGATCAAATATTATTATAAAAGGAGAAAAATTAAAAATAATTGGAATATATAAAGTCATTGGTGAGTTTTCACCAGAGACAATTTTTATCCCATTTAAAACAGCACAGAGACTGCTTAACATGGAAGGTAAAGTACAATTTTTACATGTAACTGTTGACTCCATAGATAATGTTCAAAAGACAATTAATTACATAAACAACAAATTAAGTGATGGCAGGATAAAAGCTATACAAGGTATGGGAGAATTTGACCCTGCTATATTATTACTTAATAATATAAAGAGAATATCTAAAATTTCTATGATATCTTCATCTATAGTAGCAATCTTAACAATTTTATCAATTATGTTTATTAATGTTAGAGAGAGAGCAAGAGAGATTGGAATCTTAAAGGCAATAGGAGCATCAAATTTTAATATCTCAACTCAGTTTTTAGTAGAAAGCATCTCAGTATGCATAATAGCCTTGATTTTAAGTACAGCAATTACTTTAGCTATAAATCAACCCTTAGTAGATTTTATTGGAGAAAGGGAAAAAACAGAAATTCTTGAAAAAAGACAGGATATGCTTACAGATGAAGAAATAGCAGAACTACCAGAAGAGCTCAAAGAAATGATGGGCTATAAAGATTTAGAAGAATTAAAATCAATGAATTTAAAGATAACATTTTTCCCTCAAGTATTAATATATGCAATACTGTTAACATTTCTACTTGGGATAGTAGGAAGCATAATTCCAGCTTACTACATATCAAAACTAAGACCAGCGGAAGTTTTAAGATTTGAATAATAAATTTATATTAATACAAGAATTTAATTAAATTAAGATTTTAATAATTTTAAATATAGATAAGAAAAATTAAAAATATAAAGAGAATATTTATGGGAACTGTTATTAGAGGTATAAAAAACATATTTAGAAATAAATTAAGAAATATATTAATAATATTAGTACTCACTCTTGCATTATCACTTGCTTTAATGATGATAAATATGGACTTTTCACTAAACAACATAACAAGGGCTGTAAA
>JAHLWH010000091.1 GCA_019058015.1 Promethearchaeota archaeon
AAAAGGGCATTTCATATTGCTGAAAGCTTGGACTCCAGGGCTTTCGGAAGCACTAAAAATAGAACCTATTATTATTCAATTTCATATACAAAAAAAGATTGGCTATTAACAGTAATTCTATTCACTTTCTTCGTCTTTGGAATTATTATAAAAATCTTCCCATTTTTCTTACCTAATTGGTTTTATTGGTCATTTCCTGTCTAAAAATTGGGTGTAAAATAATACTTCTGATGTAAAATGATGCAAAAAACAATTACTTCACAAATATAAAAATTATTCTGAGTTTAAAAAAAGAAAAGAGGATATGTAATAATTATTTGTATTTAATGAATTTTAAACTTAATATGATAAAATTATCCATAAATGAAAAAATTGCTTGAAATTAGACTTCTTTTTTGGGTTTTCTGACTTAAATTATATGAATGTTATAAAATATAAATCGATTTATAGAAAAATATAGACTTGTGAAAAATGATAAAACGCATTTTAGAGAGTCAAAAATAAATAAATTTACCTAAATCCTCTTCAATTAAAAAAACGCGATTTTTACCTGGTGGAAGCTTATTATACATCAAACCCAAGGTTGTCAATCCATGTAAATTCTTAAGTCCGTTATTCCAGTAATTTGGTTAAAGTTTAGTATTATCTCTCTTATGCTTTTGAGCTCGCTTAACCCTTCCATTTCGGTAATTTGATTGCTGGAGAGATCCAATTCCCATAAATTCTTCAGATTATCAAACCCTTTAATCTTCGAGATTCTATTGCGAGAAAGATCTATTTGTATTAAATTTATTAGGGAGTCCAGTCCCTTTATCTCGGTAAATAATTTTTATTATTCTAAGCAAAGAGAAAAATTTTTGAAGTAAAAATATCAACTTTTATAAAAAAAATTGCTTCTTTAATTATTTTTTTTCTATTAACCTTTTTTATATAATAAAACCCTAAATTTTAATAGATAATAATGAAATATAGATTGAGAGATTAAAATAATCCATCTTTCTTTTTATTATGAACACTAATAATTTCTTAAAATTATTTGTAATATTTGGGATTCCTATAGGATTTATCTTTGGTATAATTTTTGGGCTAAGTCGTTATTTTTTATCTAATTGGGATTTTCCTTCTTCCTTAGCTTATGGTTTATTCTTTTTTGTCTTTTCTAATTTAACCGCTGGATTATATTTTGCTTACAATTTTACCAAAGAAACCACATTATCCCTCCATTTTGATGATAATGCAAAATTTTTATCTAACATTGCTAAAACTTTAGAAAAATTATATTGGTTTCCTATCTCTTCAATTGAAACACTCTTAATATCTGATGAATCATGCTTATTTTTCAAACCAAAATCAAAATTTTTAGCTAAATATATACCTGAAATTTCTTTAAAATTAGAGTTGAATTCAGCAACGATGAAAGGTTCTATGTATTTTGTAAGAAGAGTCGCAAGTAAAAATAAGATTTACATGAAGAATGAGCAAAAAAAACAAAATCAAAGAATTGGTGTAATATATTTAGTTTGTGCGATCACTTTCTTATTAATGAGCTTTTTACCATTTGCGAACATATATAATGACTCTAATTCAGAATTACAGCATTTTGGTTTTACTATATTAATTATGGGAGGCTGGCCAGGATTAATTTTAATTTTTCTATCAATTTACTCAATTTTTACTTTCAATATAATAAATTCCATATTTTGTGGAATTGTTGGCTGTGGTTTAATAGGTATGAACTCAATAACAATATTATTCTTGTATTATCGACGTATTGTAATCTACTCGCAAACTGTGGTCTTATTATTTCCTTTTTATATAGACTTTATTATCTGGCTTATTTTCTGTGCAGTTAATATTTATATCTATAAACAAAGAGAAAAGTTATAATACCACACACTTTTATCTTTAAATAAAGAAATATTTCTTTTTTAAGAAGATATTTTATAGTTTAAAACAAAAAAATAAATCAATTCATTCAAAAATGCCAATTAATCGACTTTTTAGTATTTTTCGCAGATATTCCAGATGAGGAAAAGGTGCGAAAAGATGGGATAGAAACCGTATAAAAATAATAAGTTTTTTTGGTGTTATAAATATTGAAATAATTCTAGTAAGTTTTTATATTAGATTCCACGCGTTAATAAATTTAAATTTATTAAATGATTGTATATAAAATAATATTTCTGATCCAAGATGATTCAAAAAACAATTTCAGTAAAAATTCAAGGTGAAAACATTGAAATCTATTTAGGTTTCAATGGTATAAAGGTAAATATCAAAAATTTGAAAGATAAATATAATTTACAAGATAATGTTGATATTATTGATTATTTTGTTAATCTTATATCTAAGTTAGAAAGTCAATATAATCAATCTACAATACAAATATTTAATCCAGAATTCGTGATTTCTCCAGAGCATATTATCACGGCATTTTATAATACACATAAGGCTTTTTATGATAAAAAAAACATATCAAATCAAAAAAATCTCGAATTTTTATTATATCTCTCAACTAAAAGGCAGATTTCCGAAGCAATCAAATATTTCGGCATAAAAGTTGATGAAAAAAAGTTAAAAACCCCGTTAGAACTTACATATTTAATAGCTAGTTATGAAAATAACGTTGAAACCATAAAAAAGTCTATCACTCAAGTACTTAACACCATTAATGACCCAACTATTATTACAGAAAAATCTATAGCAAAACTTCGAAAAATTATTAATTATTTTAAAATCAATATGAATCAATTAGAAATTATATTTCATTCTAATGGAAAGGAATTTAATGAAGAAAATGCGTTTAGAAATAACAATTTAAATGATCTATATGAAGCATGCCTAGAAATAATTTATGAAAAAATGGCATTTTTATCTTTAGAGAAAACACCTAAGCCTGAATAATACGAACTTGTTCTTTAACTACACTCAAAATATCATCTTTTGTTATAAATGAAATTCCAGTAAAATTACCTAATATTTCGATATTTACGATTTTATCTGGCTTTCTCAAATTTACTTTATTATTAAGACCTTCTGCAACGTGTTCGATTATTTCTAATTTTGATGTCTTAAAATTTCTTTTATTAACTTGGATTTTAAATGTTTCATTCTTTTTTACAACTTTAAGAAAATTCTCCGTTACGATCTTTTTTATTATATTTAAATCGGTCTCGCAAGCGTATTCAATAGGAGTAATTTTCAAGATATATTGAAAAAAATTTAAATTTTTTAGTGCCATTTTCCTTAACTTCTCTATACATTTTTTGGGATTTAAATTTGTTAATGCAATAAATAATCCGGGAAATTCCACTCTAAAAATTAAGGGAAATTCATCACCCATCATAAATAACAAAAACCAAAGTTCTGCTTTGGCATTTATTTCATTATTTCTCGATGTGGATATTAACAGATTAAAATTTTTCATTAAATTCCTCCATTATTAAAAATTTTTAAAATTTCTTCCTTGGAAATTGAACCGATTCTTAAAAATTTCAATTCCGACTTCTTTTTTGCTGAAGAACAATCAACAATTGTACTGGGAAACTGTGTTAATGTCTTTCCACCATCTAATATTACATCTATTTGACCAAATAATAATCTTGGTATATATTCTCCTTCTATAATGTTCTTTTGATTAGAAATATTTGCAGATGTTCCAATAATTCCAGCAAAATGTCCCTTCTCTTTAAGAACATTTAAAACACTTAGAATAATTTCATTTTCTGGGACTCTGAGAGCAATAGTCTCCTTACCACCTGTTAATTCGTCTGGAATAAACCCCATTTTTTTTTCAACAACAATAGTAACTTGACCAGGCCAAAATTTTTCAGCTATTTTTTGAGCAAATTCATTAAATTTTCCAATTTTTAAAGCTTCGTTTAAATCATTTGTTAAAACAGGAAGCCCTTTATCCCTTTCTCTAAATTTCATTTCAAAAATCCTATTAATCACTTTAAGATTTTGTGGATCGCCACCGAGACCATAAACGGTATTTGTTGGATATGCAATTATTTTACCTTCAATTACTGCATCAGCTGCTTTCTTCAAAAATATTTGGTCCAGTTTATTATCTCCACTCAATTTTAATAATAATCCCATTATAAAAATCAACTTAATTTCTTTTTAAAAAATCTTTATTCCTCTGGTGCTTTCCATTTTTCATAATATTCCCCAAACTTTTTTAGTAAAACCTTTGGTTCTATCTTTCTGTTCTCACTCATTGCTTTAAATGCTTCTAACATGACTTCTAATTGTAGTAATTGAAATTCTTGATTTTTTTCATCGCTGGTTGTAAGAAATCGGTGCGTTATTTCATTGGTCTTGAAGATTTCCATAGAATTAATGTTGTAAATATCCATAAAATAACCGATAAAAAATGCTCCGAGGAAGATTAGGGGAAATGCAATAATCAATATCCAAATTGTAAGTTCAAATGCTATAAAAATAAGAGAAATAGCACTGATTGTAGACATTGCGATTTGATAATATGACTGCCCCATCTTGAGTCGAGACATCTGTCTTCCGACGAATCGAGCTGTTTTTACCCATCTGGGCTTTCTGACTTTTTTGTTATTAAACATCTTTTCACTGTTTGCTTTTATTAATATATTAAGCTTTTCATATTTAAAAAATAAACCAAATCTAAAGATATCTAAAAAGTAGATTGCTCTTCATCGATCTAAATTTTTAATTAAAAGTCCAAGCCTAAATTATTTCACACTCAAATATCAAGAAAAAAATGAAATATTTAGTTGATACTTATAATTTTAATTGTTAGTGAATGATTTTTTCAGGTTTTATTCAATTATTTATTTTTTTCCTTTATTTCTAATTCTAAATCAATGTATTTCCATGCATTTTTTATATTCTCTTCCCATTTAACTAAACCAACCTCAGTAAGTGTGTTAAATCTCTTTTGAATCTCTAAATACTCTTGAATTGGTCTGCGTTTCGAGGGATCCAAATATTTTTTACTCGGCTTAGATAATTTGAATTCACCATTTTCAATTTCATATAATATCCAAAATCCAGTTTCCACTGCCATCTTTCCCATTCTTACGGTATCTTCAGAAGCAAAACCCCAACCGGGTGGACAAGGCGCAAGTATATGAATATACCTAAATCCTTGAATATCTTTCGCTTTCTTTAATTTTTCATAAAGATCAATTGGATAAGAGATACAACATGTAGCTACATATGGGACGTTATGAGCCGCCACTATTGCAGGCAAATTCTTTTTGAATCGTTGTTTTCCAAAGGGTGTAGTTGTAGTTCTAGCCCCATGAGGTGTAGACGAGCTTCTTTGAATACCGGTATTCATATAAGCTTCATTATCATAACAGACATAAAGAATATTAGAGTTTCTTTCTGCTGCACCACTTATACCTTGAATCCCAATGTCCGTTGTTCCACCATCTCCTGCAAATACTAAGGAAGTCATATCACCCCAACCTTTAGCTTTAAACGCTGCAGCTAGACCAGATGCCGCTGCTGCTGATGCAGCAAATGCCATATTAATAAAGGGGAAATTTGGGGCAGTTTTAGGCCATAACCCAACAACCACATTAAGGCAACTTGCCGGAGCAACCAGAGCGGTCTTAGGACCGAGCGCTTTCATCGCCCATCTAAGTGCCAACTCCAATCCACAACCTGCACAAGTTGAATTTCCTGCTAAGAATAATTCTTCTCTAGCTGTGTCTTGTAATTCTTTTAAACTAACCATTATTATTTTACCTCCAAAATACCATCCCAGAGAGTCCCATGTATCATGTCCTTTGGAAGCTCTCCTGTCTCTTTTAATTTTATTAATTTTTTAAATTCTTCCTTCTGTTGTTCTACTGATACTTCTCTCCCTCCAATTCCAGTAATAATCGGTAGAATAATAGTATCAATTCCTGTTCCGTGAAGTGCGCTTTTACATTCAGAACTAACTGCACCTCCAGTTGGTGATCCAAAAGCTGTATCTCGATCAACTACTCCAATAACATCAACTTTTTTCGCTATGTTTATAATTTCCTCAGTAGGAAATGGTCTAAAATGTCTTAATTTTACTGAACCCACTTTATAACCCTCCTGTCTTAGTTCATCTACAGCCTGCTCTGCCTGTAGTGCAAGCCCTCCAATATTAATCAATGCTACTTCCGCATCATCCATCTTATATTCTTGAATAAGTCCATTTCCATAACTTCTTCCAAAGATCTTTTCAAATTCTAAAGCAGTTTGTTTAATTATATGCATCGATTTCATCATTTCATCATGAATTTTCATTCTGAATTCATAATAAAAACCAGAAGGCATAATTAGATTTCCATGCATCATAGGTCTTTCTGGATCAATAAAAATATGTGGCCAGCCTTTTTCATCTGGTAAAGGCGGCAGAAACTTTTCTAATTTATCATCAGGCTCAATAATCACAGGTTTAAAAGTATGTGATAACACAAAACCTCCATATGCAACAAACATTGGGAGTAAAACCTCCTCATTTTCGCAGATTTTATATGCCATTAAAACACCATCATAAATCTCTTGATGTGAAGATGCAAATGCAGTCAACCATCCAGCATCTCTTTGTGAAATTACATCTGTAAAATCAGCCCAAATATTCCATGGAGGAGCAATTCCTCTCGAAGCAATGGTCATCACTATAGGCAATCTGGTACCTGCAGCCCAATGAACCATCTCGCTCATATATAATAAACCTTGACCCGCTGTTGCTGAAAAAGTTCTAGTTCCAGCAATGCTTGCACCTATTAATGAAGCCATAACAGAATGTTCCGATTCTACTTTAATATATTGGGCGGGCATATCCCCAGAATCAACAAATTCTGATAATTTTTCCACTACAACGGTTTGTGGTGTAATAGGATACGCACTTATAACTTGAACCTTAGCTGAGCGTGCTGCATAAGCTGCTGCAACATTACCACTAATAAACTTAATTTCCTGTTCTTTTTGGCTCATTATTCAAATTCGCTCTCCCTTTTCATTTCTATTGCTTTTACGGGACATTCTTTCGCACAAATCCCACAGCCTTTACAATATACATAGTCTATTGTGAAAAATCCATCCTCACTTTTTTGAATCACTCCTTCAGGACAATACATCCAGCAAAAACCACATTTAGTGCATTTTTTTTTGTCTATTACGGGTCTAAAAACCCTCCAATCTCCTGTCTCTCCCATACTTCCATAACAAGGAAATGATATGGGAATTGGAGGTAATTCCTTCCAATTTTTATAATTTTGAAGTTTAGGTCTTTTATCTTTACTTTCCGCTATTATTTTCCACATAATTAAATCATCTCCTTAACCATTTCAAATGCATCTCTTGCTGTTTTCATATTTTTCTCAGCCCTTGAACCAAATTTTTTTTTAATAACTTTTTCCATAATATCTAGGCCATAAAACCCAGATACCTTAGCAAATGCTCCCAACATTGGAATATTCAAAATTGGAAACCCCTCTATTGCTAATTCATGCTTTAAAGAAATCCCAGTTGCATCAACCATATAGATTTTAACATTTTTTGGCAAATTATTATTAAAATAAATTTTAAGATTGCTATTAATGATTAAAATCACTCCCTCTTTAATGGTAGCAAACACTCTGGGAATCATTAATAGAGTAGTATCAAAAATCAGTATAAAATCCGGGTCTGTTACACTACTATATGATCTAATTTGAGTATCCCTAGATATTTTAGAAAAAGCTTGTATTGGAGCACCCCTTCGTTCAGCACCAATTATTGGTATAGCTATCGCATCTTTAAACCCACTTTCATATGCCATTTCCGCCAATAATTGTGAAGCGGTAATTGCTGTTTGACCTCCCCGGCCATGAAATGCTATTTCAATAATTTTTTTCTCTATCATGTTTCAATGCTCCATTGTAATGTATAATTTTAAAGTGTTCAAAATATTTGTTTTTATTTTTAATAAAATATTTCATAATAAAATTATATTTATAATTATATATGGCAAAGATTAAAAAAGATGACTCTGGAAAAGATTTAGGTTTTGATTGTCCGATCTGTAAGAAAGGAAGACTCATTTTAAGTAAGTATATTCATGAACTTCCAGATGGAGATAAATATCTCATCATAAAATTCGAATGCAATAAATGTGATTTTACGAAAAATGATCTTATTCCAGTAGAAACACCCATTAAGCCAGGTAAATTTATTTTAAACGTTAATGAGAAAGAAGACTTAAAATCAAAAGTTTTTAGGTCATCTTCAGGTGTATTGGAAATCCCTGAATTAAAAATGGAAATTGAGCCAGGTCCTGCAGCAGACTTTTATATTACAAATATTGAAGGTGTATTAACTAGAATGAAAGATGCTGTTTCGTTTTTTAAAAAAGGTTTATCTGAAGAAGATCAAAAAGTGAATAAAATCCTTGAAAATATAGATAGGGCCATTAATGGGGAATTTAAATTCACATTAATAATAACTGATGAATTAGGTGGGAGTTATATCGTGCCTATTAATGAAAAGTCATTAAAAATTGAATATTTTTGAAAAATTATAAACTTTTTACTGTTTTGATTTATAGCGAACTTTAACTAATAAATCCCTTAATTCTATTTTGTCACTATCTTTTGTTATATATTTTTTTCGAGCACCCTCTTCAAGAGGCATGGTTAGAACTTTATTCCCTTGAAGTGACACCATTTTACCAAAATCTTCTTTAATCACCTGTTTCATGGCAGCTAAACCAAACCTTAATCCTAAAATTCGATCAAATGCATTGGGAGTTCCTGCTCTCATAGTATGCCCTAACACAACACTTCTACATTCAAAATCCACACCATTTTTCTTAAATTCTTCTTTTAAATCGTCTCGCAAGTTTAATTCTTGAACTAATATTTTACTTATTTTTAACGATGATAATAAAGGATTGCCATATTCATCTTTGTATAAATTATCTATTGTTTTTTTCGTAATTGTCTTGAAATCTCTTAATAATGATTCTTTACTTGGATAAGCTCCTTCAGAACAAGCAATAAGATGATATTTATAGCCACTATTTACTCTATTTTTAAGCACATCGATTACATCTGATTCTAAATCAAAAGGAGTTTCAGGAATTAAAATAATATCAGCACCAGTTGAAATTCCACTATACATAGTTAAAAAACCAGCATCTCTTCCCATAACTTCGATAATAAACACTCTTTGGTGGGATCTGGCAGTGGTTGTAAGATTATCCATTACATTTGAAGCTAGTTGAACTGCACTCCAGAATCCAAAGGTATAATGTGTTCCTAATAAATCATTATCTATTGTTTTAGGAACTCCGACAACTTTTGCATTGCAATATTTATACATTGCAGCAGCAACTCCTAATGTATCATCACCACCTATAGCAATAAGAGCATCGATATCTAAATCTTTAAATTTCGATGCCATCTCAGTTGCAATTTTTATTGCTAATTGTTCTTTTTCCTTCTGGTCCGATAGTTTATGTACTGCTTTATAAGGATTATATCTTGATGTATAAATTAATGTTCCTCCAATAGTGTGTAAATCGTCTAACTCAGCTATATTAAGAGGTTCCTTAATATTTTCCATAAAACCCTTCCATCCCTTTTTAATTCCAATACATTCAATTCCAGAATCAAATGCTTTCAGTAGTATTCCATATAAAACGGAATTGAGGCCAGGGGCGTCTCCTCCACCCGTCAGAATTCCTACTTTTTTTATAGCCATAAAATTTCACATTAAGTAATTATAATTGAAATATATTTTTTTATTAGAGTAATTTAAATGTAAAATTATTTTTATTTAATAATATGTATTACTTCAAAGTATCACTGTTTAATACTTGGAATCCCCGATATGTAAAAATATCATCAAACGTGAATTTACTTTCTTTGAAGTATATACTTGGAAAATTTCCAAAGATCGAAAACAAGTTTTTTGAGGATCTTGAGGAAAATATTAAGAAAAAACCACACTATTTTTCACAGAATTCCATAAAAAGAGTTGTTGGACCAGAAAAGGAAGAATATGATATTTCTAATTGGCTTTTTTTATGGGGTTTTGACTTTAAGAAACGTGGGTATCAATTGTTAATTCAAATTGATAAAGAAGGAAAGGGGATATTAGCAGCGATTGGACCAATGGAATTGGCATCCTTCTTCGATCGGATGAAATTGAATAGTATATTACCAACTCTATCTTTAATAAATTCAACAGATAAGATGAAATTTGTAGTATTTTTAAAACCTAGAGGTGATTCAATTATTAAAGGATTAGAGATGAAAGGCATTGAAAAGGGAAAAATCCAGCAAATAATGGATTATTGGAAAACTTTAAGAAATGTTGATGGTCAATGGTTTCCAACATTCAAACCTAGATGTCCTAGATGTGGACGTCTTATAGAAGGATTACATGGTTATGAGATAGGTTTTATTCCATTAATATGTCCTAAATGCGGATATGAGATTAAAAAAAAGAATTAATATTTTTTCAAACTCTTAAACTCTATTCTCTTTGAATTTTATCCCTTAATTCAAGAAGTATATCGGGATAATTAGTATAAATCGCATCCACGTATTTACCATTATGATTCATTTTTAAAAATCTTTTCATAAAAAAAAGAGTATTTACACCCCAAACGTAAAAACTAAAACCAGCATTTTTGATTTGCTTAAAAAAGTTCAATTTAGCTTGAATATTTCTGATATTGAAACCGTAGATTTTTAATTTATTCATCTTATTGAATTTCAAATCTTTTTCTTCTATAATTGGGTGTCTTTCTGATATCGAATAAATTAATTTGGCTTCTTTCTCCATTTTTCTTATTTTTGAAAAAAGATAAAAATTATTTCCAACTAACTCTACTTTCTCAAGTATATTATATTCTCTGGCAAGTCTAATTATTTTAAAACCAACATTATTGCCTTTTAAATCGATACTATACTTAATATTTTTACTTTTAAATACATCAAATACTTCACCTAAGTTAGGAATTTTTTTATTTCCTTTAAGGCGAATTTCTTTAATTTCTCTTAAAGTCAATTTATTTATCTCAATCTTTTTACCATCTTTTTCCACAATGTAATCGTGAAAGAGAACTATTTGTCCATCTTTAGAAAGATGAGCATCCGTTTCAATTCCATCAACCCCCATCTCAACAGCTTTACGAAACGAATCGATTGTATTTTCAACAGAATAAATCCCCGCCCCTCTATGTCCCCATATAAAAGTTCGATTCAAATATGAAACACTTAAAAAATTAATGATAACTCCTAATTTTGAGAATGAATGATTAAATTATTTAAAAATCTTAAATGAATCTTAAAAATTTTTTTATATTATAAGATTTATACAAATAATATTTATTAAAGAACAATATTTAAGACTCAAGAATTATGTATGTCGCTGCTTTAGATTTGGGAACATCTGGATGCCGAACAATTATTTTTGATGTTACAGGTTCTATAGTTTCAAGCCATTATGAAGAATGGGAGAGCTATTATCCATCACCAGTAATGGTTGAGCAATCTGCAGAACAATGGTATGAAAAATTAAAAATTACAATAAAAAATGCAATTGAAAAGGTTTCAATAAACCCACAAGAAATCGTAAGTATTTCAATTACCAATCAGCGTGAAACCATAGTTCCTATTGATCCAGAAGGCAATTCTTTATATAATGCAATAGTGTGGCAAGATAGAAGAACAACAAATGAATGTGAGATAATTAAAAAAAAGGTTGGAATAGATAAAATCTATAAAATAACGGGTTTAACAATAGATCCATATTTTTCTGCCTCAAAAATTCTATGGTTTAAGAACAATAAACAAGAAATTTATAATAAAACACATAAATTTCTATTGGTTCATGATTATATCTTATACAAATTAACCGGACAGTTTTATACAGATTTTTCTAATGCTTCAAGAACGATGTTATTTGACATCAATACCTTAAAATGGTCAGATGAGATTGCATCCTTACTTGGAATTGATCTTGATAAAATGCCCACACCTGTAGAAAGTGGTATTGATATAGGTGAATTAACAGCAAAAGATACTAGTTTTGATAAAAAAACGCTCGTAATTACCGGGGCGGGCGATCAACAAGCAGCTGCATTAGGTGTTGGAGTAGTTGAACCTGGGCGAATTAAATGTACCACCGGAACTGGCTCTTTTATTCTTGCTTATTTAGAAGAACCTCAACTCGACCCAAAAAAGCGAGTATTGTGCAGTTGTCACGCAGTTCCTGGTTCGTGGGTTCAGGAAGCAAGTATCTTTTCTACTGGAGCTGTTTTTCGTTGGGCTAGAGATCAAATTGGATTTGAAGAACGTGAAAAAATTGAATCTGGAAAAGATCCATATGATTTAATGACAAAAATGGCAGAAGAAAGTCCTGTAGGGGCAAATGGGTTAATAATGATCCCCCACTTTGCAGGAGCAGGAGCTCCCTACTGGAATCCTTATGCTAGAGGGATTTTATTTGGATTAACATTGGGACATACACGAGCTGATATTTATCGTGCAATTATGGAAAGTGTTGCCCTCGAAGTTAAGAAAAATATTCAAATTTTTAATGAACTGAACTTTAAATCTAAAGAATTAAGAGTTACTGGTGGTGGTTCCCGATCGAATTTATGGAATAGTATTATGGCCGATATTGTTGGAATACCAACATTTAGACCGGAATTGGAGGAGGCTACGGCTTTCGGTGCAGCAATACTGGCCGCTTCTGGTGCTGGAATTTATCCTGATATTGCAAAAGCAGCAAATGATATTTGTAAAATAAGTGATAAATGGTATCCGAATAAAGAAAATAATCAAATATACGAATCAATATTTAATTTTTACAATATTTTTTATAACAATTTGGAGAACTCCAATATATATCGAAAATTTTACGATTTAAATTTATACAAAAAAAAAGAGGAAGAAAAACAAGAATAATGTTATTGTTTAATCAAATGATTTAATTATATGAAAATAAATAATTTTATATAATTATTTCATTATTTTTCTGTTGGATATTTAATTAAATTTGGTTGAGATTAAAATGGAAGTATCAAAAAACGAAAAAATTCAAGATTCCGAAGAAATTGATAAATACTTAAAGCGCCAAATAACTATCGGAAAAATATTTTTCATATTTTTAACTATATCAATAATAATATGCATTGGTGGTGCTGTATATACTTTAGCAGATTTATTTATGCCCACTGGAAAACTGGAAGAATTCCTAGCAATGGGATTTGGACTGCAAATTGCGATTCTAGGGGGTTTATTTGCAAGTCTATTTTTTTTATTAGTTTCTTTCTATGCATTATATAAAAAGGGCAATAAAAAAATACTTAAAATTTTATTTAAAGAAAAAAGACAGATTTTAGAAAAATATCGAGGAAAAGCTGGTGTAAAAATTATTGCATTTAGTTTTTTAATAAGTATTTGTGTCATTATAGCTGGTGTCCTTTATAGTCTTCTTGAGATGCTTTTTCTTAGTGGAAGTGAATCACAAGGTTTAATAGCCTTTTTAATCTCACTTTCCCAAGGACAACTAATCTTATTAATTGGAATAGCATCCTTATCATTAACTGCGCTTATTTTATTATTTAAATACCTCATTGACCATGGTTATTATCTAATTCTTAAGTTATTATACGATATCGAAGAAACTGAATAAAATATTAAAGATTTTTTTTAATTATTTTTTTATTCTCTTAAAAACTTTCACACTATTGTTATTTAAATAAATCTCATTGTACTATGTTTTTAAAAAAAGAGATTTAAAGATCTAACTTGTCAAATAAAATTGGAACAGTATTTTCTATACCTCAGATGGATGTACCAAATGTGTCAAATTACGCTTTTGTTTTATCTAAGGGCAAGCAAAATTCTGTTGTTAAAAAGGGTTTATTTTGTATAACTCAAACTGCTGAGGGGTGGCTAATCGGAGTTGTTGAAAAAATAATTTTAGAAAATGAATATTTTTCTAATGTTCAAACTGTAAAAGATTATAATGAAAATAATCCAAATGTTATTAAAGGAATGTTTCCATCTGAAAATTTTGAATATGGAATTGCTATTAATAAGTGTTTGGGAATAATATCCTTTAAAGATGAGACAAAAACAAAAATATCTAGTATTAAACGGATGTTGTTTCCTGCTAAACCAGGAGCTGAAGTTTATCCATGTAGTAAAGAAATTCTGAGTGAGTTCTTGGGATTCAACAATGAAAATGGTTTAAATTTGGGTAGAGTAAAAATTGCAAATTTTGATACAAAAATCGACATTAATAGACTTTTGAATAAACATTTTGCAACTTTAGCAATTTCGGGAGCAGGTAAAAGTTATTTAACCTCAGTTCTGTTAGAAGAGTTGCTTTTAAGGGATAAAGAGAGCGGGGTTCCAGCAATTATTTTAATTGACGTCCATGGTGAATATGTTTATTTTCATAATATTAAGAAATTCAAAAATCGAGTAAGCATTCAAGATTCTTCTTATTTTCAGATTTCTGTGCCAAAATTATTTGCTAAATCTTTTAAAAAGTATCAAGAAAATATTTCAGCTGCCCAAGTAAGAGAATTAAATAAAATTTTAACAAAAATTAGAAATCAAAAACAAAGCAAATCATATACAATCAAAGACATTATTGATAATATTGAAAATGATGATGAGATTAATAAAAGCACTCAACAAGCCTTAATTGGATGGTTAGATGAATTAGATTACCTACAACTCTTTGGCTCCCAAGAAAATCCTCCAATTGAGCATCTATTAAAAACTGGAAATTTAACAATCTTCAATTTACAATCTGAGACCTCTATTCGCAAAAAACAGATTATAGTTGATTACATTGCAAGCCAACTCTTTTATTTCCGAAAGAAAAATAAAATTCCTCCTTTTCTGTTAATTATAGAAGAATCTCATCAATTTTGTCCTGAAGCGGCACAATCAAAGGCAATTTCTAAATGGATAATTGAAACAATCGCTCGAGAAGGAAGGAAATTTATGGCATGTTTGAATTTGATCTCCCAGCGTCCAAAACGATTGAGTTCTACTGCTTTATCCCAATGTAATTCTAAATTAATATTGAAAATCTCTAATCCCTATGATTTAAAACATATTCAAGAATCAGATGAATCCATTACAAAATCATACACTGATATGATTTCCAGCTTAGCAGTCGGAGAATTATTGATTGTTGGAAATGCAGTAAATTATCCTGCATTTATTGAAGTACGCCAGCGTATTTGCGATCCAACAAAATCGCGCTCATTATTAGAAATGTGTAGTCACTGGTGGAATTGTCATGAGAAGGTGAAAAATTAATTAAGACATATTTTCTAACACTTCTTTATTTAATACTCTTTTATTTTTCTGTAACGTAATCATTCTTTTCGTTTTTGTAACTTTCTGTAGATAAATTGCTCCCATCGTTTCTAACTTCAACAAATATTCATTCAGAATGACCATATTTAAATATGAATAACTTTTTTTTAACAACTCTAAAAGCCTTTGATCCAAAATTTCTCCTTTTTGAGATACAATAATGTCGATTATCTCGTTGATTACTGGTTTAGCGCTCCAAATTCCTGATTTCATTCTTATATATCACAATTTTTAAAATATCTTTTTAATTAATTATTATAAATTTTTATAAAAAATATCTATTTGGAAATTAAACAAAAAATTGCTCTTCTGGCTTTTTACCAATGCTACCTCTTCTTAGAATCTTCTCAAATTCTTGGTAAAATTTAACAACCTCATCCGTAATTGAAGGATGTATGGATTCTAATGCTTCTTTGAAATGATTCTTGGATACTTTTCTTTTATTAATATTTTCTCTAAGTGCAACCATTGCTGCTTCTCTGCAAAAGGATTCTATATCTGCTCCTGAAAAATTATTGGTTATTTCTAATAATTCATCAATTTTAACATCAGACGCAAGAGGAATATCTTTGAGAAAAATTTTAAATATTAATCTTCTATCTTCTTTTGTTGGTGCTGGAATAAATAATAATCTATCAATTCTCCCGGGACGAATTAAAGCTGGATCTAGGATATCTGGCCTGTTTGTTGCAGCAATTACAATAACATCTTTCATTTGTTCTAATCCGTCTAATTCAGTTAGAAATTGAGAAATAACACGTTCAGTGACTCCTGAATCCCCATAATGTCCACCCCGTCGAGGGGCGATTGAATCTAATTCATCGAAAAATATGATACATGGTGCAGCTAATTTAGCTTTTCTAAAGATCTCCCTTATCGCTTTCTCACTTTCTCCAACCCATTTTGATAATAATTCCGGCCCCTTAATAGAAATAAAATTGGCTTTAGTTTCAGTAGCTACTGCTCTTGCTAAAAGAGTTTTTCCACAACCTGGGGGTCCAAATAATAATATGCCACGGGGTGGTTTAATACCCATTCTCTCAAAAACTTTTGGGTTAGATAATGGCCAATCTATAGCTTCTATTAATCGTTGTTTTACATTATCTAAACCACCAACTTCATCCCACTTAACTCGTGGTACTTCAATAAATACCTCTCTAATTCCTGAAGGTGTGACCTCTTTTAAAGCACTATTAAAATCTTCTTCAATCACTTCTATTTGTTCTAGTAATTCTGGGTCAATTTCTTCAGATTCTAAATCTATATGAGGTAAATATCTTCGCAATGCTGCCATTGCCGCTTCACGACATACTGCAGAAATATCAGCTCCCACAAATCCATGAGTATGTCTAGATAATTCTTTTAAATTGACTCCTTTTGCAAGTGGCATATTTCTTGTATGTATTAAAAATATTTCATAACGTCCTTTCTCGTCAGGGACTTTAATCTCAATTTCTCTATCAAATCGTCCTGGTCTTCTTAAAGCAGGATCTAAACTATTGGGGCGATTTGTAGCCCCAATGACAATTACTTTACCTCTAGCATGTAATCCATCCATTAAAGCTAACATTTGAGCAACAACTCTTCGTTCTACTTCACCTGTAACTGTCTCTCTTTTTGGAGCTATTGCATCAATCTCATCAATAAATATAATCCCGGGAGCTTTTTCTTCCGCTTCTTGAAATAGTTTTCGTAATCTTTTCTCAGATTCACCATAAAATTTACTCATAATTTCAGGTCCATTAATTGATATAAAATGTGCTTCACTTTCATTGACTACTGCTTTCGCCAATAATGTCTTCCCACAACCGGGAGGACCACGAAGTAATACACCTTTTGGTGGATCTATCCCTAATCTTTTAAATAATGATGGATGTCGAAGAGGTAGCTCAATCATTTCTCTCACACGTGTAATTTCTTTATCTAAACCACCAACATCTTCATAAGTTACGTAAGAAACCCCCATTTTTTCCTCTTCGCTAATTTTTTCGCTTATATGAAGAATCGTCTGCTCATTATTTATGATACAGATTCCTTTAGGATTTGTTCGAATTACTTTAAAAGTAATTTCTCGAGAGATTCCAATCGAGATGAATATAGTATCATTTATGGTAATAGGATAATTATCTAATTTTCTTTTTACAAAACTTTCAAACCTAGGATTTGATCTAATCTTAACTTCGCTAGGAGCTAATATTACATTTTTTGCAATTTTAACATTCACTTTTCGTAGCTCAACTACATCATCAATACTTGCTCCAGTATTTTTACGAAGCCTTGAGTCAATCCTAACTATATTCAGACCTGAATCTTGAGGATAACTTGGCCATGCTATGCCTGCACTTTCTGTTTTACCTTTAATTGCAACAACATCGCCTGTTTTAATATTCAACCGTTCCATAACTTCATGGTCAATTCTTATAATATTTCTTCCGATATCACGCTTTTTGGCTTTCTGAATTCTCAAATGTACTTTTTCATAAGAGTCTTCACTCTCTTCTTCCTCATCATCCTCAAAATCATCGTCTTTAGATTCAGCCATAATTTTCAATTTTTTTTTTTTTTTAAAAAAATCCTAATTTGTTTCTCCTTAAAAATAAGAAATAAACAAATATTGAAAAGTTTTTTGATTTATTACATACATAAATTCATTTAAAAAATTGTTCTAAAGATGTTTGTTTTGATGCAGATTCTATTTTTTTTAATCTTTCAAGGGCATTTTTAACCCGAGATTCTGAAAAATTGTGTTTATTAATTAAAAAATCTTCAATTTTATCAAACTTTTGTTTTCCTTTATTTAATGATGGATAATTCTCCTCAATTGAGGGATTTAGAAATAAATCCTTAACCTTTTCAATTAAATCGAGATTTAAATCTATTATTTGCCCCCTAACTTTTACTTTTTTTGATACTATCTCTTTTATTGAATTATGTTTTTTTATTAAACTATAAGCCGTCTTTTCACCAATTCCTTTTACTCCCTCGAAAAAATCTGTTCCAATCAAAATCCCCATCTCAATAAGCTGCTCTCTTGTAATATCCAAATTTTCTAAAAGTCTGGGCAATAGTATCCATTCGATATCCAAAGTAATGGAAGTGTCACCCACTTTACGAGACCGAGTTACAGCAAAATTTCTCAATAATCTCTTGGCCCCGAATAAAAGAGTATCATAATCTTGAGATGCCGAACCCCATACATCTCCCTTATTTACCATATAAGCAATTTGGGCTTCACCCTCTGATGAAGCTTGAACGACTGGAACTCCCATAAAATCAAGTAAACTTTTACTGTCCTCAATCATCTTTTCATCTAATTTGGATGTAGCTTGCGCAAATTTTCTCGCTTCTACTAAATCCCCCTTTAATTGCGCCTCTTCCATTTTTGCTTTTGCTTCTAATTTTCTCTCTTTTCTTTCTCTTATAATTTCCAATTTTAAATTTGAAGGCTTTCCATCAAAAACATAAATTGGGTGAATATTTCCTTCAAGAAAATTAATTGTTCTATAAAATAACCCAGATAAATGTGAAGTAATATTTCCTTGATAATCCTTTAAGGGAGTACCATCTTGCTGTCTAATTATAGCAAGGAACTGGTATAAAGTATTGAAAGCATCAATCGCAATCTTCTTATTGAATAAATTCTCAAAAGTGATAATCCTTTTTGTTTCCTTTACTAGCTCACTTATTTTAACTCCCATATGCTTATCGCCCAGTTAAAATTTTTTTAAATCAATTCTCTAAAGTAATAATTCATTTGGACCTTTTAAATCACACTATTTTAATATTACTTTAAAGGTAACCGAATTCTTGGTAAAATCTTTTCACGTAACCTATAAAAATAACTTTTACTAATATTACTTGAGAGTCTTATTAGCTTGAAAGTTTCTTCTGACATCTTAACCCGAATTTTATTTTTTGGATAGATTTTTGTTATAACGCGGCGTCCATCAATGATTAAGGTTCCATTTAAATGCGCTCTTAATAACGTTATTTCAAATTCTGAATCTTTTGGAAAGACCATCGGAACTAATCCTGAACGTGCATATGGGTTTATGGGAACTAATTGGATAACCTCCATGTTTGGAGCTAAAATTGTTCCTCCAGCTGAGAATGCATAAGCAGTGCTTCCTGTGGGTGTTGATAATATCAATCCATCTAAATATGCATTTGAGAGAAATTCACCATTCACTTTAACAGATATTTGCATTACTTTGGATTGCTTTGCAGAAATCAATAACACCTCATTTATTGCCTCATCCAATGGAATAGTTGAATTAGGAGATGTAGACAAAAAAGTAGATAATCGAGAGCACTTTTCTATTAGATATTTTCCATTTAAAATTTTTTCTAGATCATTATATACAGTCTTTTCATTTCCCTCACTTAAAAAGGCAATTGAAGTTCCTATTTTTGCACAACCATATACTGGAGGTGTTTCTTTTTTAGGTAATTTATGAAACACCCGTAAAATCGATCCATCACCCCCTACTGAAATGACGAACTTTATTATATTTTCTGTCATTAGATTAAGTTCCATTCCTAAATCTCCTCTATCTAATCTATTGCATATCCTTTTTTCTAAAATAACTTTCTCACCCTTCTCAATTAAGTAACTCATAATTCTTTTTGCTAATCTAATCGATTCAATTGAATCCATACGAGATGTAATCATAATTGCTTTTTCTTCTTGCCCCATTTCTACATATGCCTCTATTAATTTTTGTAATAATAATTCAAAATATATTAAAAAAAATTCTTATGAAACAAATATTTCAGAAAGAAAATATAGTTTTAGATTGAAACAAGAATTATGTATTTGCTTAGATTATTCAGTAATTATCCGCTTGATAATTTTTTTCCCAAGTAAGTCCCAATATTCAACTGTTGAATGACTCATTTTATCTTCTTCTTGTTTTAATTCCCTGATTTTATTGATTAAGTCTTGTTCTTTAGGCCATTCAATATCAAATGACTCATAACTCTCATTATCCATAATCTGCAATGTAGCATCTTCAATAAAATTTATATGAGCACTTCCTTTAAAAATATCGGGAGTATCGACCATATGTCCAGAAGGAATTGTTAAAGAACGTTTATTTCCATCAAAGAGCCCTACACATACAACCTTCATTTTTGCATGTCCATGTTTACCGGATTTACTTTTTTCTATAGATTTAATTAAACAAGGCTCTCCATCCTCAATAATGTAAGACCCCGTTTTTAATTTTTGAATTTCTGTTTTTCTAATTGACATCTTTAATACTATTTTTTAATTTTTGATTATTTTCTTCGTTAATTTATGATATTTTATATTTTTTTTTGTTTTTATTAATCAATTAAACTTACTTATTATTTATAAATCTTTAAAAAGCATTTCTTTAAGTTCTTCGGAAATCCCTTCTATATTTCGTAAATCTATAGCAATAAAATTTAACATATCATAAGGTGCCTGCTTTCTTTCCCAAACAATTCTAATCCAGTTCTCTATCATTCCAATTTTACATAGGGATCATTTATCATCGATCTAAATGCCGTAATCTTTTTTACTTCTGTTAATTTAACTTCAAGCATACATGCTACTGCCCACATATTAATAATCGCTTCTAATTCGGAATCTATAGGAACAAAATTAAAAGCTTTTGTAAAGATTTTTTTTTTGTATTCTATAGATTCATTACTCATCAAAAGAGCTCGACCTAAATCCATTGCAGTCTTATTTTTTGGTGATTTTTCAAGTGTTGTAAGAAGATCTTGAATTCTATAGGATTCACTCATAAAATATTTATGATGATATCACTTTTTAATTTTTTTATGAAATAGATTCGCATCTATTAAATTTACATCATATATTTAAAGTGAATATGTAGAAAGTATTAAATTCTCTTTGGTTAATTCTCATTTACTTAAATTTATTTTTACTAAATAAATTTGAGAACTCAAAAAAAAAATTTGAGAGTGTATTACTATGTCAGAAGAAAAACCTAAAGAAGGAGACTTAATGAAAAGAATTCTTGGGAGAGAAGAGCTAACCCACAAACGATATGAATGGCTTGACCAATTTAGGGGTTTGATTATAATTTTTCTGATCATCTCAGTGATAACATGGGAACTCTCCGGAGATGCAATTGCGGGCGATATCATGGTTGGTCCTCCATTACTTAACCACGGTTTTCAATATGCTAAATTTTATCCAGCTATTATAACGATTATCGATATTGGGCAACAGATATTCATGTTTTGTATGGGTTATGTAGCATATCTTGCATTTTCAGGTAGACTGGAAAAAAAAGGTGCAAAAGAAGCTTGGAAACATGGTATAATTCGAGTAGCAATTTTATATATTCTCTCTTTCCTGGATGATGGACTTATTGGTGGAGACCTCTTAGATGGAGGAACTACTTGGATTAAAAATGTATTTTGGAATGGAACTCTGGCAAATTTAGCAATCGGTACATTTGCTGCTTATTTAGCAGTATATATAGTGAAGGATGCTGATAAACGATTATATGTTGGAATAGGTATGCTGATTCTCCATTCTATACTATTTGCACTACCATTTTTTGAGCATTATGGACCATCAACGGGTGATATTGTATTCCCCTTTATCTCATTGAATCATGCTTCAATTGCGATCATAGCAACCTGCTTCTCCCAATGGTATAAAATGGACCCTGATAACCCCCGTGTTGCTTTTAAAAAGAGAATATTACCTGTAGCTACCATTTGTATTGTGATTTTTTATTGTTTGGATTGGATACAACCAGCCGAACATCACGATGTAACAACATCTCTTGCTTTATTAGCTATCGCTACTTCAGCTTTTATGATCACAGTTTTCTACAGTTTGGAACAGCTTGATTTCAAGGTACCCATTTTGAGTGAAATGGGGAAAAATATGTTGCTAATTTTCATCTTAACATTGTTTGTGGGGCTATTTGTTGGAATTATTCCTAAAGACTTCCTAGTTGCTAATCCATTACTTGCTTTAATACTAGTCGGAATATTGCCGATTGTTATATTAGCGGGAATTGCGATTCTTCTCGATAAAAAAAATATTAAAATTAAAATTTAATTTTTTTCTATCTAGCTTCTTTAAAACTTAATAATTTTCTTTTTTTTTCATAGATTAGTAAAAAAAAACAAATTTAAAGCATTAAATTAATTATTAAGATTATTATGATTACAGTAATAGCTGAATCTAAAGTAAAAGAGGGAAAGATGGAGCAAGCCATCAATTTATTGAAAGAAATGGTCCCAATTATACTAGAATCTGAACCTGGTACAAAAGTTTATATTCCCCATACTCTAAAAGGAAGAGAAAACAAGAATATAATTATTTATTACGAAAAATACGAGAATATGGAAGCATTTAGATTACATATGGTTAATTTATCAAAGTTCGGAACAAAATTAGAACAAGTTTTCGAACCAGGAGTGAAATTAAGAACTTGTTATGAAATCAAAATTTAAATTTATTTTTTTTTCTTTCCTTCATTCTTTAGTAAAAATATTCTGTTTAGAAAAAAATAAACATAATAATATATTTTAAATTAGTACGATTACAGATAATTGGAATTATTCGATTTGTGCAATAAAATATGGTTTTGGAAGCGCTCGGTAGGTCCTTAGATAATGCGATAAGGAAGATTCGTCGGCTGCCACAAGTAGATAAAGATGCAATCGACGCTTTAATTCAAGAGTTACAAAGGGCCTTACTCTCTTCGGATGTTAAAGTGGAAATTGTTTTTGAAGCCACAGAAAATATCAAAAAGGAAGCAATGAATACGAAGTTAAGTAGTTCTATTCGACGAAGGGATTATATAATTAAAATTATCCATGATGAATTTGTTAAGATTCTTGGAGGAAAGAGTGCACCAATAAGGATTAAACCCAACAAACAAAATATAATTCTTATGGTGGGTATTCAAGGTTCTGGGAAAACCACCACAGTAGGCAAACTTGTTCATTATTATAAAAGTAAAGGATATACAATTGGTGTAGTTTGCGGAGATAATTTTCGCCCTGGAGCATATGAACAGCTACAACAACTCTGCGAACCTCAAGATGTTAAAGTATTTGGCAATCCAAATGAAAAAAATACTATAAAACTCGTTCTAAGACAAACTAAACAAGCCTTAAAGGAGAATTATAATATAATAATTATTGATACAGCAGGACGCCATAAAGAAGAAAAAGAATTGATGAAGGAGATTGAAAATATTGAAAAATCAGTTAAACCAGATGAAGTTATTTTAGTTATTGATGGAACACTTGGACAACAAGCATATAATCAAGCTCTGGAATTTTCTAAGGCAACCCGAGTGGGTGCAATCATTGTGACAAAACTAGATGGAACAGCGAAAGGCGGAGGCGCATTATCAGCAGTTGCAGCTACAAACGCTCCTATAAAATTTATTGGAATAGGAGAAAAAATTGAACAATTTGAATTATTTGAGCCAACTCGATTTGTTGGAACACTACTTGGAATACCTGATTTAGAGGGTTTAGTTCAAAAAGTCCAAGACGCAATGGCTGAACCAGACCCAGAAATGGTTAAGCGAATGATGCGAGGGAAATTTACATTAGAAGATCTTTATATCCAGCTAAAAGCGATAAAAAAGATGGGTAAATTCGGAAAAATCTTAGGAATGATGGGTATAGGCAATATTCCTGATGAGGCAAAAGACATGGCCGAACAAAATTTAGATCAATGGGAAGTTGTTTTAAATTCAATGACTGGGGAGGAGAAAGAGAATCCTAAAATCATAAAAAAGTCTAGAAAGCGCCGGATTGCCATTGGGAGTGGTTCATCATATTCAACAATTAATAAAATGTTAGATCAATATAATCAAATGAAATCAATGATGAAAAAATTTATGAAACTAAGAAAAAAAAGCAAACGCGGAGGCTTACCTGGCTTACCTCCTGGTTTTGATTTGCCTTCTGATTTTAAATTATGATTTTTCTACGCATTTTCAAACTTTTTATTTTAATTCACAGTACAACAAAAGTTAAATTGTTTAATATCAATTTATTAAGTTTTATAATAAAAAATTATTAAATTATTATTCTTAATTAACAACATAAATTGCCCAATTTTTTAATCATTACTGAAGCTATTCCAGATTATTCAAAAAAAGATATAGATCGCGGAAAAACGCCAAAAGTTGTAATACAACTTTGTTTATGTTTGAAAGAATCGTTTTTCTTAGCATATAAAATTAGAAAATACGTAAATTTTTATATTTATATTGAAGAGAGTGAAATTTTAATTAAATTTGAAGGAAAAACTTTAAAATACCTTGGTCCAGATGAGCGGTCTCAATCTCTTCTCTTAGAAAAGGCAATAAAAATGAGTTATTATAAAGAACATATTTCTTCCAAGATATTCCATAAATCTACGCCTGGAATCTTTGTTAAAAAGGTTAAATTTAAAGATTTTATCGAAAACCAAAAAGATTTTCAAAATATATTTGTTATGAATTCATTTCAAGAAGAGCAACTAAAAAATATTGGAGTTTTTTACAATATAAAGAAGGTTGAAGATTATAAACATTCAATTTTTATATGTTTTTTAGATCTCAACACAAGTAGATTTAATGATTATATTCCTTATTTAAAGTGTTTAAATAATATAAATGCCTTAGAAGGATTAAGCAATAAAATTGAAAATTTATCTTGCTGGGATAAAATATTAAGTATTAATCATTATTTTGACAAGATGACAAATGATTCTTAAAAATGCAAGAATATATTCAGACAATGAATTAAAACTTGGCTCTATTTATATTTCAAATGGAAAATTTAAGAAATTAATCTTTCATAACAATAAAGATGGAGCACAGTTTGATGATATTAATAATAATGATTATGTAATTGATTGTAATAAGAAAATATTATTACCTGGCATAATAGATGTTCATTCTCATCTTAGAGATCTCGAACAAGCTGAGAAAGAAACTTTTATTACAGGAACTAAAGCAGCAGCTGCATCAGGAATTACAACTGTATTTGATATGCCAAATACAATCCCTCCAGCAATCACTTCTCATGATATTGAAAATTGGATGGATGCGGCAAGAAATAATATTTTTATTGATGTAGGCTTTATTGCAGGGGTTCCTGAAAAAATAAACCAAGAGGAATTTGAAAAAATTGTAAATTTAGGCGTAATCGGTTTTAAGATATATCCTCATTCACCTATTTCTAAAATTGATTGGATAAACCCCCAAAATATAGAACAAATATTGCATTTTGTATCAAAATATAATGTTCCATTATTTATTCACCCTCAAATGCCAACAAAAAATTCAGAGGTCTTTAGAAAATTTGAAGATGGCATATCTCAAAAAAGACACGCCTTGAAATTTTTTAATGAGATTTATTCCAGTGATATTGAAAAGAATTTTATTGACTATTTTCAAAAACATTATGAACGTTTTATTATTAACAATAAAAACATTTCTGCATATCCCCATATACATTTTTGTCATGTGAGTTCAAAAGAGGCTTTATACATCCTTCTTAATGCAAGATTTGAAGTGAGTTTATTAAATTTTTCATTTGAAGTTACACCTCATCACCTTCTCCTTACTAATAATATGAAGTTTGAGAAAGATAGTTTTGCTAAAGTCTTACCACCTCTTAGAGATGAGCTCGATAGAAATTACCTTTATCAAAATTTAGAAAATGGAAAAATCGATTTGATTGGAACGGATCATGCTCCTCATACTATTGAAGAAAAATCGAAGCCATTTATTGAAGCTCCATCTGGTTTTCCAGGTTTTGAAACATATCCTCTTCTATTATTAGAAAATGTATTTAATTCGGATTTACAATTGAAAATCTTTATTAAATGTTCTTCTGAAATGCCGGCTAAATTATTCGGTTTGAATAATAAAGGTTTTATTAAAGAAGGATTTGATGCTGATTTTTATCTGGTGGAAAAAGTAAATCCTTATACAATTAATCCTGAAAAGTTTTACAGTAGCGCAAAATTTTCTCCATTCAAAGGGTTCAAAACTACAGTCAAAATCTCCGGAGTATATCTAAGAGGTCAAGAAATATATGATGGAGAAAATGTTTTGAGTAATAAAAGAGGTCAAATTATTCATAAAAAGAATAGTATTAAATACTAAGCAGTATAAGAGTTAAAATGGTAAAAATGGTCCAAGAAAAAATAACTATTGAAGATGGAATTACTTTAATTAAATTTGCTCGAGAAAATATTGAAACATATTTAAGAACTTCCAAAAAAGCAATTATTCCAGATGAAATTGAAAAAAAGTATTCCGGGAAATATGGCGTATTTGTAACTCTTAATAAACTAGATGGTAATAATAAAATGCTTAGAGGTTGCATAGGGTATCCAGAACCTATTTTTTCACTTATAAAAGCAATTTATAATGTTTCAATTTCTTCAGCAATCGAAGATCCTCGTTTTCCTAATGTTACTCTTGAAGAAATGGATAACATTGTAATTGAATTAACTGTATTAACTCCTCCCGAATTGATAGAAGTTAATGAACCTAATGAATACTTGGAAAAAATTAAAATAGGAAGAGATGGTTTGATTGTTGAGCATGGAGTGCGAAGAGGATTGCTTTTACCCCAAGTTCCCGTAGATGATGGAAGAAATTGGGATATAAAAACATTTCTTGAACATACATGTATGAAAGCATGGCTTTCAGAGGATTCTTGGATGAATAAAGATACTAAAATTTACAAATTTGAGGGAATTATTTTTGAAGAACTTACTCCTCGAGGAGAAATCATATTAAAAGAAATTTAATCTTTTTTAATTACAATATCACTAATTCCTAACCACTCTTTAGCTTCATCAAGAGTCGTAACAATCTTCCTTTTCGGAGATATCGCCTTTTCTAATAAATATTGAAACTCAACATCTAAAGGCGGATTATTTGTAATAACAAAGGCAGATTTTTCCAATCTTTTATTATTTTCTTTTAATAAATCTAAAATTATATTTATTGATCTACTATCTAAATGACTAGCATCACTAATATCTACAAGAACACAAAATTTTTTCATATTTTTTATTTGATCTTTAAAATGATTCACAAATCTTTCAGCTTCAATAGGTGGAAATTTCCCAATTGCTTTTATATAAAAGCAATTTTCACCCATTTTCTGTAATTGATACAAAAATATCACCTATTATTTTTATAATTATAATCATTTTTATATCTATTATTTCATGTAAGAATTAAAAAAATATCTAAGGAAAAAATATGCCAATAATATCACTTCAATTAGACGATGATCTATTGGATCGTTTTAATAAGGTTAAAAATAAGCGTGGATATACATCAAAGAGTAAAGCAATAAGAGATTCCATTATTGAATTTATTGAAAACTATGAAAAATTTGATGATCTAGAGGGATATAAGATTATGATCATAAATCTTATTTATCCAATTGAAGCTGGATTATTATCTGAAATGTCTGAGATATGCAATAAATACAGAAGTTTAATTAAAACAATGATGGACTGGAGGATAGCTTCAAAAAAAATAGAAATTATCTTAACAGTCGGAGAAGTTGATATAATTAAAGATTTTTATAATGAACTTATTAGAATAAAAGATATAACCTCAACAATACATGAAGTTATAATTGAATAATCTTTTTAAAAAAATTCTAAAGAAAAATCAACTCTTTTATGAGGAAACTGAGTTAAAGATCCTAAACTTATTATGTCCACTCCCGTTTTTACATACTCTTCAATATTTTCTTTGCTAATTGACCCAGAAGCTTCTATTAAAACCTTCTTTCTTAAATCTTCCATTTCTAATGCTTTTATCGCTTCTTCAATCTCTGCTGGTTTCATGTTATCTAACATAATAATATCTGCTCCATTTCTTGCGGCAATTAAAACATCTTCAATTTTTTCTACTTCAATTTCAATCTTTTTGGTAAAACTTGCTAAATTTCTAACTTTTTTAAGAATTTTCTTAATATCACCTGAAAAATATTTTAGATGAGTATCTTTGATCAAAATCATATCATCAAGATTCCAGCGATGAGTCTCCCCCCCTCCTAATTTTACAGCACTCTTTTCAAAAATTCTAAAATACGGAGTCGTTTTTCTAGTACAAGCAATTTTTATGTGTTTATTTAATTTCTTGGTTATATTTACAAGATCTCTTGTTGATGATGTGATAGCACTCATGCGCGTTAAAAGATTTAATGACGTTCTTTCGCCAAATAAAACATCATGAGCATTTCCAGACAATTCACAAATTACCTCATTCTCAATAACTTTATCTCCATCTTTTTTAAATATTGTAATTATAATATTTAGAAATTCAAATAATATCTCAATCTCTTTTAATCCCGATATATATCCCGAACTTTTAGCAATAATTTTAGCTTTAATTTCCTTATTATCTGGAATAATTTCTGAAGAAATGTCTTGAAATAAGCAATCTTCTTCTAGAAATTCTTGAATTTTTTTTCTAATTATTATTTTATTCATCATCATTCCATATATAGAATCTTATTGTAGATTTTTTAATCACTAATCTTTTAAAAACATTCAGAGATATTTTAGTTTATGCTTAAAGAAATAAAAATTCCCACACTTAATGAAAATGTCAAGCTTGAGGCTGAAGTTTTTTACCCAGATAATGATAAAAGAAATATGTGCGTTCTTCTAGCTCATCCACATAGCCTATATGGAGGAAACATGTCAAACAATGTTATATCTTCTCTTTTTTCTACATTGTGTAATGAAAATATTCCAACTTTAAGATTCAATTTTCGAGGAGTGGGAAAATCTACAGGATCTTATGGTCATGATATAGGAGAGCAAGATGATATTAGAACATGTATAAAATTTTTAATTGAAAAAGAAGAATTTGCAAAAGTCTTAATTATAGGATACTCATATGGGGCAGCAATTGGATGTTCACAAGTTAATACTTTTGAGAATATTATGGGATATGTTGCTATTGCATTTCCATTTGATTTATTTACTGAGCTCAAAAATTTAGCTCAAACTTCTAAACCGAAATTATTCATTCAAGGTGATATGGATAATATCGCAAATTTTCACACTTTTTTAAAACACTTCGAAGATATGAAACCACCCAAGGATTACAAAATAATAAATAATGCAGACCACTTTTTCTGGGGCTTTGAAAATCAAGTATCTAAATTTGCATTTGATTTTGTAAAGAAATTAGAGAATGAATAAAAAAGTATAATATAAATTTAAAGATAATTAAATACTTGCAAGATTTTTTAATTCTGTCAGGGAGTTTTCCTCTGCCCAGTCAAGTAATTGGTCATAATATTTCTCAATCTCTTGCGATTCAGGAACGGGCGCAAGAACTGCTAAAATAAATAGTGTTTTCTCTATTTCAATATTACGGCAGATTATTAAAAATTCCTTAAAAAGAACTTTAATTGATTCTAACTCGGATTTGAGTGAGAGTTCTTCCCCTACTTTACTTGCAGTATCACTCAGAAGACTTCCCATGGCTGCAACAACAGCTTCATCTACATCGGGTTCTCTCTGAGATGCAAGTACTAAACCCGCTGATGTGCTAAATAAAGAAGCTCTAAATCCAGCATTTTCATTTAATTCTTTTAATATAAGATCTAAGCGACCCGGAATTTCTAAAACCTCTATTCTCTTTTAATTTGTTAAAATTTTTATGATATTAATTATATGTTTTTTCCAATTATATAAATTTTTATATACTTATTCTGTAAATTTTATTTCTTTTTCTTAAATGGTAATGAAATTAAATAGGCAGATGCCAACCCGTTTTCAATATTTAAAATAATTAGTGTCGGTTTAGCTACTGGTTCTTGAAATCCCGGTTTTTTTGGTGGTGCTCGAGGATAAGCAATAGAACCAGGATTTAATATCATACATTTTGATTCCAACCCTTTAATGGAAGGAATATGAGTATGTCCGGTTATTAATATATTAAGATTCCTACTTTCAATATATTGATCTAATTCATTTATAGGGACTTCATGAATTATCCCAATCCTTTGTCCTTCAACCTCGAGCAATTTTTCCTTGGGTAATCCTTTAATTTTATCCGTATTACTTGCTACACAATGAACCGGGGCAATCTCTTTTAATCGCTTTAAAAATATTTCAGAAACTACATCTCCTGCATGTATAATCTCATCCACGTTTGATAAATATTTTCCCAATACACTAATAAAATTATCAATCTTTTTAGGATCCCATGTTTCTTCTACATGCGTATCTGAGATAATTCCAAATTTTACCAAAATAACCAATTTTTGTAAATTATTTCTTTTTTAACCTAAATAATAAATAGGAAACTCATCAACCAGATTATTAGAATAATTATAATATCAAAAATAATTCTAACATTTCTATCCGTTTTTGTCTCATCTAATTTTTGGTTTTTATTAAAATAATTTTTAATATCTTCAAAAATATAATTAATTCCCTTTTTAACACGAGAAAACTGAAAAATAACAAAAATAATTCCAATAACTATTAATGGCATATATAGAAGAAGTAATAAATCAAAAAATGATCCACCTTGGATGAAATACCATAAAGTAACGGCTGCAATAATATTTGATATAGTATGAGCAAAAATTAACGGAAAAAGCCATTTTTTACGAGTGAGAAAAGATGCAGTAATAAAACCAACAATTGTTGCAATAATTCCCCAAAAAATCGGATAGAGTGGGTTATGTCCAGGAAAATTAGGAGAAAATATATACGCGAAGTGACTTAAGCCAAAAAAAAAAGAGGTAATCATAATAGCGGAATATTTTCCAATATATTGTTCTCCACGAATAATGAAAAAACCTCTATATATCCACTCTTCCTTAAAAGATGAGAGAAATTGTATAATTATTGCAGAAATAAGAAAAATAAATACTTCTTCACCTAAATATGAACCAAGTGTATTATTAAAAATAACATCCGATTCAAATTCTAAATAACCGGGAAGTAAATAACTGAATAAACTGAATGGAATATATACAATAAAAAGTATTAATAACCCCCATAGTAATTGATATTTAAAATTACTTTTTTTAATCTTTAACAGTAATAATTGTTGTTTTGAGGAGGACATATCAGATTCTACGATTAACTTTTGTTGTTTTGGCTGGAAAATAATATTGACTACAAATAATAATATTGGAACTGCGATTAAAGCTGCAATTAATTTGAATAAGTGATAAAAATAGGTGTCAATTAATGAGGATGTTTGAAATAATGATCTCATTGCATTAAAAATAATATTAAAGATTGTAATTCCTACAAAAACAATGAATAATTCGATTAAAAAATAAATTCTATTATTGAGAATTTCAGTTCTTCTATTAGTTTCGGTCAATATGGATTCTCTCTTAAATTAATTTTAATTAACTCTATTATATATTAGGTATTTTTTTCTATTTAGATTCGTATTTAAAGATAGAGTTATACAATAAGAGAAAAAAGAGGATTTAATATTTTTATCTGTTTCTCATTATTTTTACCTTTTAAGAGTTAAAATTCCATTCTCAACAAACCACGCTAAGTTTCCAAAGAGAAACAACCATTCTGCAAAACTTTGAAATTCCGGACATAATCCAGGATTTATCTTGTTTAAAATCAATAATATTAGATATAAAGCAAAAAGAAATGCTACTATAAGGTTCGAAATTGCTTGTAGTTTTGAAAATTCTGGAATTTTGAATTCTAAGATTGCATATATTATTAAATATAATATTCCCGTAAAAAAGAAAATATATTCTGAGTTTAAATGCATATCTGGAGAGTCAATTTTGTTGAATATTGCTAATAAAATCATGCTAAATGCTGAAACGGAGCCTAAAATAAAACATAGCCAAGTCCCCTTAGTATTTGCACCTTTATTTTGTAAATAACTAGTAAAATCTATGAGAAAAATAATCACGAAAAAACCTGTAATAATCCAGCAAATATTAAATATTACGTAATTACTGTTAGTTGGGGCTCCCATATCGCTGATATGATGAATAAATAAGCTAAAATTAGGTTCTACTAATATTGCAATAATAAGTCCTATTAGAAATATTGCTACACCTATAAATACAAAATAGCTTCCATGAAATTTTTTAAAAAAATTATCAATTTTTTCCATAGTATTTCACTTTTTCTTAAAATATTTTAAATATAATTTATCTCCATAGGTATTTAATATTTCATCATTAAATTTTGAAATTCACTCTTAGAAAAAAAATTAACGACAATAAAAATTGATACTATGAATAATAATCTAAAAATTATAACTTTTCATAATGGAAGTCTCCATAAGGTGTAACTATCTCTAAATTGTTACGTTCTTTTGCCTTTTCGCAATGACCAATAATCTTTGCATCTAAGTTAAAATTTTTAGAAATCTTAATTATTTCCTCTGCAGTGCTTTCATCAGTCATTAATTCCATACGATGACCCATGTTGAACACTTGGAACATTTCTTTCCAATGAGTTTTAGATGAATCTTGAATTATCTTAAAAATCGGAGGGATCTCAAACAAATTATTTTTAACGTAATTTATCTTCTTGCCAAAATTAAGACATTTTGTCTGCCCTCCGCCGGTATTATGAATAATTCCATGAATTTTTTTTCGATAATTTTTGAAAATCTCAATTAAAACTGGAGTATAAGTTCTAGTAGGAGACAATAAAGCTTTTCCGATTGAAATGGGTAAGTTTTCTACTCTATCTGTAATTTTATGCTTACCAAAAAAAATATTTCTTTCATCTAAATTCTCGTCATAACATTCAGGATATTTTTCATAATATTCATGACTCAAAGTTCCATGTCTTGCGAGGGTCAATCCATTACTACCAATACCACTATTATATTCTTTTTCGTAATTGCATTTTCCATAACTGGCTAATCCAACAATAAAATCATTGGGTTGAATATTACTTGCATCAATTACGTCCTTTTTTCTCAAAGTAGTAAAAACGGTAACACCTACAACCAAGGTTTTTATGATATCCCCAATATCTTCAGTTTCTCCACCACATGTAATAATGGGTTGTCCAAATGTTGTCAATTTTTGAGAAAAATTCTCTATCTCGTTAATTAATATTGAGAGGATTTCACCAGAAATTAATTTTTTATTTCTCCCAATTGTATTTGATAAAATGATTTTATCATTTACTCCCACGCATAATAAGTCATCAATATTCATAACTATTGCATCCTGGACTACATCTTTAAAAATAGAAATATCTCCTGTTTCTTTATAATAAAGATATGCAAGATTTGTTTTTGTTCCAGCACTATCTGAATGAAATATCGAACAATAATCTTCTCTACCAGTAATATCCTCTACTATTTTGCAAAAAGCTCTGGGATATAAACCCTTATCGATATCCTTTATTGCTTGGTGCAGTTCTTTTTTTTCAGCTGAAACTCCCAATTTCGAATAAATACTCGGCTCTTTATCGTCCATATTCATCAAATGTTATATTGGCTAAATTTATTTTGTGATCTTATACTTTTCTCTTAAATATTTTATGAGATTTTCAACTTGGGTTATGGCAGTTCCTAAATATTTTTCTGGAGTTAATAATTTATCCAATTCTTTATTTGAAAATTTTGATTTTACTTCATGAATTTCCATGAAAACTTCTTTAATTGATTTATCATCTTTTCTAGCTTTAATAATCATTTTTCTTAACAATTCATGAGCATCTTGCCTTCCAATTCCTCTTTTAACAAGTTCAACCATTATTCTTTCTGCTAATATGGCACCCCTTGTTAAATGAAGGTTTTTTTTAATATTTTGTTCATTTATTTCCAAATTTCTTAAATTCTGTTCCAATTGGGATAGAATAAAATCTAAAAAGATAAAGTTTTCAGAGATTATTACTCTTTCTGAGGCAGAATTTGTCATATCCCTCTCATCCTCTAATACCATATTATCTAATGCAACAATCGCATTAGATTTTATTACTCTTCCTAAACTACAAATTCTTTCAGATTTATAGGGGTTCCGCTTGTGTGGCATTGTAGAGCTCCCAACTTGTGTATCTTTCTTGAATGGTTCATACATTTCTCCAATTTCAGTTCTCTGAAGTATTCTAAACTCTCTTGCAATTTTACTACAAGTACCTGCTATTAATGCAGTTAATAATATGGTTTCAGCGATTCTATCTCTCTGTATTACTTGATTTGCAATTAACACCGGATTTAGTTTTAATTGCCGCATAACTTCTTGTTGTATTTCAAATCCTTTATCTCCAAAACTTGCCATTGTTCCAACTGCACCAGACATCTTTCCATATTGAATTCTCTCTCTCACTTCTCTAAGGCGATCTAAATGCCTACTAAATTCATAAGCCCAAACCCCAAATCTCATACCATATGTAGTCGGTGTAGCATGTTGGCCGTGAGTTCGACCTATGCAAATTAACTTTTTCTTCCGTTCCGCAAGATTTGTTAAAGTTTTTAAAATTTTCAAAATTGATCCTTCTAAATAATTTAATGCGTCTTTTATTTGTAGGGCTGTTGCAGTATCCTCTGTATCATAACTAGTAGCACCTAAATGAATATAATTTCCAGCATTCCCTTCACACTGCTCTTCAAGTGCTTTAACCATTGCCATTAGATCATGATGAATCTCTTTATCAATTTCTTTAACTCTCTCAACCTTTACAAATTGAATCTTTGCTTTACGTTCAATTTCTTCTGCTGCTTTAGCAGGAATATTTCCTAATTTTGCATGAACTTTAGCTAACGCAGCCTCTACTTTTAACCAATATTGCAATTTACTTTCTTCACTAAAAAATTGTGATATTGGCGTATTATATCGAATAAATGGATTTTCCATTTTATTTCCACGAAAATCTTGTATTTTTCTTTTAATTTATTTAAATATTACGCTTTAAAAAAAATGATATTTATTTACGTCGTAATAACTTAATAAATATTTTAATTCGAATTTAGATTATATTTTATAAGAAGTTATGAAAATATTAAAGGAAAATGGTTAAAGGAATTGCCTAAGAAAGAACTTAAAAAAATGAAAATTGACGAGATAACTCAATATTTCATGAATAAAACTACAAAACAAAATATGAAAATTATTAGAGCAATAGACTACCTTATCATTGAGAATTTTGAAGAGTTTGAAAAAGATTTAAAATACGTTATTGAGAACAAAAAAGAAGAAGAAATTAAGAGAGCATTTGAATCAAAAATCTGGAAAAGCAAGATGATGTTCTCTAAAGCAGATAGAGTGCTAGTGTTTAATAGAATTAATAAAATTAGAGATCTGGGTGAGATTCTCGCACGGAAAATGCTCCTTTACCGCGTTGTGTTTCCAGATGAGCAATTTAAGAATGATATAAAAGAAATTCTAGAATTACTAAAAACCGTCCTTCTTGATTTAGCTTCAGCCGTAAAATCGATTGGAAAAGATTTAGAACATTCATATGAAGTGTCTCAAAAAATAAAAAATGAACATTTGAAACTTAGGAATAAGGCATGGGAACTTTTAAGTAATTTATATAATTATGAAATGGATTTTCTCAGTCGAACATTTTTATATTTAAAGGATTTAATTGAGGGTATCGTATTTCTAGCCGATGAGGCAGAAAATTTCGCAGGATATCTGCAATTTTTAGCAACAAAATACTTAATTTTTGAATAATTAGCCTAATTGGAGGATCTATTTTTTGGAATTAACTTCAATATTAATCATAATTTTAGTAATTATGGGTATAGCCCTGGCTTTTTCTATTGGCGCTAATGACGAAACTCTATCTGCCTTAGTTGGTGCAAATATTACTAAATTTAAAATAGCATTAATTATAGGGGGAATTGCTACAGGAGCTGGGATGATTTTTCTTAGCAAAGAAGTAGCAAAGACAGTAGGAGAAAATATCTTAGGGGAAGGAATAAATTATACTGATTTTATGTTATTAGCTGTATTAATAAGTAGTATAATTTGGTTGATAATTGGTAGTTTTGCGGGGATACCCTTAAGTTCTACACATAGTACTATAGGAAGTATTTTTGGTGTTTTAATTGTTTATTCTCTATCTCAAGGAGGAGTTAACCCATCAACGGTTCTAAATTATGAAAAATTAAGTAGTCTTGTTATCAGTTGGTTTCTATCTCCATTATTTGGTTTTTTATTTACATATCTCTTTTTTAAAATCCTCTCAAAATTTTTCTTATCTCATTTAAAAGGTATGAATCAAATTGAAAAGTCGGAAAGAAATTTTTCATGGTTACTCCTAATTTCGGTTATTTTTGCCGAAGTTTGGGTTGGAGCTAATTCTGCAGAATGTATTGGTCTCTTTTGGGGACTTAAGGATAAAGGTTCATTAACTATAGAAGATTATTACTTTTTTGTCGTGATATGTGGGATTTTTGTATTTTTAGGAATTTTCACTGCTGGAAGATATGTGATAAAAAACTTAGCAAGTCAAATGACAGATGCTCGCCCAAGTGAGGGCTTTATTATTCAAATATCTTCATCGATAATTTTAATGGTTTGTACATTATTATCATTACCAATTTCACACAGTCATGTTATTGTATTTTGTATTTTAGGTCTAAACGCAGGTCAAAAACGTGAAATAGATTACAGAGGTTTAGGTAAAATGGCAATTTACTGGGTTTTAACTTTTTTTATAGCCGGCATTCTCGGTGGTATGATATATATGGGATTTTTATCAGTAAGCTTAATATAAAAAGGAAAATGATTTAATTGAGTGAGAAAATTATTTATGAATGAATTTATTTAAATTTAAATTGTGAAAAGGAAAAAAAAACGGGAAAAAAAATGGGTTATTTAATTGAATATTTCAAGCAACGAACCGCTGAAAATGCAATAGAAAAAGCAAATACTCATGCAAAAACGGCTCAACAATGTGTATTTGAATTAAAAAAAGGATTCAGTGCTCTTTTAATCGAAAAAGATTATGATAAAGCAGAAAAGATTTTCAAAAATGTAGATAAAATTGAAAGTGATGCAGATGTTCTTAGGAGAGAGATATTAGAAGATATTTCAAAAGGTGAATTAAATCCCAATGTCCGTATGGATCTCTCTCATTTAGTTAAAAGAATTGATAATATCGCAAATTGTTCGAATGGGGTTGGTAGGCGTATTAATACAATATCAAAAGAATTTTGGGAGAATTGTAGTCAGGAATCCATAGATTATATAATTCAAATAATTGATAAAACTGTAGAATGTGAAGAACTTTTGGATGATCTTTTAAATGCTATGATTAAATACCGGGAAAAAGTAAAAGATATTACGATCAAAATCAATAAAATGGAACATGAAATTGATATTTTGAGCCTTAAATTAAAAGAAAGTCTTCAAAAAACCGACTTTAATATAAATATTTTTACGGGTTTTTTAATTGCCAATACGCTTAATATTTTAGAAGCAATATCGGATTCGATTGAAGAAGTCGCAGATTATATATTACTTTTAACAGTTTCAAAAAAATAATCTGGAAAATTATAAATCCATTACTCTTTTCAAATTATTAAAAATCTCTGTTCTATTAATAATAGAATGGTTTATAGAACGAAATATATCTTTTTTAGATGCATTAATTGTGGAGAATGGTATTATACTACTAAAATTATTAAGAGAAAAAAATGCATTAAATGTCATAAATCATTTTCCTTTGAAAAAGCTTCAAAATTTTTTCAAAAATGTTCCATAAAAGAAGCTATAATAATAATTAAGAAAAAAAAGAAGAAGCAATATTTAATTAGATATAAGAAAGATAATCATAAAAAAAATATTATATAAGACTTTTTATAACTTTATTGATTAGGCATTTCTTTTTTCTTTTATTAGTATTCATTTTATTTTAATGAACCAAAGGAATTCTCATATCGATTTTTTCTTAATTTAATTTTTAGCAAGACCTTTATAGATTACAAATAACCTAACAAAAAGACTATTGTAATTCTTCCTTGTAAATTCTTTGTTAACATAATTGCGTGCAGTAAATTTGTATTTTGTACGCTCTAACAAATAACAAATAACTGTCCTAGGTTCCATACTTCTATACCTTCTCCCATTATCTTGAATATTAATTACCTCATCCCATTTGAAAAATTTTTCTTTTTTATTAAAAGTTCTAAAAAATACACCTTGAGTTCCAACAATAAGAAACCTTAAATATTTAATAAATATTGCAGATCCCAATATAACAAATAATACCATCCCAAAAAATGATAGTATTCCAAGATTTTCCAATGGGTAAATTAGGAATACACAAAGCATAATAAATGCTATTATCCAGCATAGAATTAAAAGAAAATAATCAGTTGTATCAAACCCTCCTTTCATTACAAAAATCTTTTCTTCAGAAAATGCTTTTGAAATATCTTGGTCAGTACTGTATCTTCCAAAATTATAACTTCTATTTTTATATTTTTGATAGGTTTCTTTTAACTTTTCTATCTCCATTTTATTTCGACCTTCGAAAATTTGAGATTAATATTTTAATCTCACTTATTAAAATTTGCTTTTTAATTTAAAAATTTAATCTAATCCTCTTAAATTTTTTAATTAAAGACATTTAAATTAAAGAAACCGTTCTTTTTTTGTAAATATTAATCATCAACTTCTGTTTTTATTCATCCAATATTGTTATAACACCTAACTTTTTTGCATGGATAAAAAATTCAGTGACAAATTTTCATTAATTTTATTGTTCTAAATCTTAAAAAAATCACTTCTTAATCGATTTAATAAATATATAAAGAATGTAAATGTAAATAAATTAAACAAAGGCAAAATTTTAAAAACAGAAATCGTATTGATAATTTAACATGGAGTCTCCAAAACCTTTAGAAAGCAATTTAATTTCTAAATTAACAAAATTAGCTACTCAAAAAAGAATTGAATTTTGGGATATTCGAGTAGCATCTAGTTCTGGAACATTATTAGAATTTACTAATGGAAAAAATAAAGAAGTATCATATTCAAATATAAAAGGTGCAGGTATCAGAGCTTTTGTCAATGGAGGTTGGGGGTTTTCTGTAAAACAAAATATATCTGATAGTTCAATAATAGAAGGATTAAATGAGGCTATAAAATTAGCTCGCTACGCTGAACGATATTCAAAATTCAAATTTAAAATAAAAGAATATGATTTAACAAGAGATAAATATACAACCAAATTAAAAACACCTCTAAAGGATGTAGACATTGAACAAAAAATTGATTTTGCATTACAAATTGAAAAGGATGCACATGATTTTGATCCAAGAGTTATCAATACAAATTCTTTATATACTGATGGAATAATAAATTCTCTTTTTATTAATTCATTTGGAAGTTCAATTGAGCAATCTACCTCAATTTTGAGAATTTTTTCTATTGTTTACGCTAAGGAAAATGGAAATTTGCAACGAAATTTCGAATCGATTGCTGGGATTGGAGGTTACGAATTAACTAAAAAAGCTGATAAAATAGGAATTAAATCAGCGAAAAAAGCAATTAAATTATTATCGGCTAAACCAGTTAAAGGAGGAAAATTCACAGTTATTATGGACCCAAAATTAACAGGCGTGTTTATTCATGAAGCATTTGGCCACGCTTGTGAGGCAGATTTAGTTATAGCGAAAGAGAGTATTTTAGAAGAAAAATTAGGAGAAAAAGTTGCATCTGAAAATATATTTATCATTGATGATCCAACTCCAAGTGATTTATCTCTGTTTGGGTCGTATAAATTTGATGATGAAGGCATAGCTGCAAAACCAGTTCAGTTAGTAGAAAATGGCGTTTTAAAAACCTACCTTCATGATTTAGAGAGTGCAAGTAGAATGAATGTATTTCCTAATGGACATGGTCGTGCTTCATCATATTCATCTAAACCACAAGCAAGGATGGGGGTTACATACCTTAAAGAACAGGATTGGAAATTAAATGAAATGATCGAAGACACAAAAAAAGGTGTTCTCTGTGAAAATTGGAAATATGGATATACAAACCCAGCAACAGGAAATTTCCAATTTAAAACTCGGAATTGTTATAAAATTGAAAATGGAGAAAAAACTGAATTAATGCGAGATGTTGGATTATCTGGTTTAATCCTCGAGATTTTAAATAGGGTTTCAGCTATCGGTAATAAAGTAGAATTTAGTGATGGTGTTTGTGGAAAAGGAGGACAACGTGTTAGAAATTGTAATGGGGGACCTTACCTGCGTGTTGAAGATGTAGTTATGGGAGGTTTGCAATAAAAATGTTAGCAAAAAATAATTTTCCAAAAGAAAATAATGTTCTTTTTACTAGAGGTAAATTTGGTTTAAGAATTACTGAAAAATTTGATAAAGTAAAATGTTCTGAAATTTATATTCAAAAAACAGAAAGTTTTACAATAGGATTAGAAAAAAATTCCATCAAAGATTGCAATAAATCTGAAAGTTGTGGATTTTCGGTAAGAGTTTTTGATGAGAGAGGGTCATTAGGCTTTGCGTACGCTAACGATATTTCCAGAAAAATAATCGAAAAAACCATAAATAATGCTGTAAAGATGATGAAAGCTGGACCTCCAAATGATGAATTTAAGGATTTACCGTTTCCTAAAAAATCTAATTCTAAAATAACAGGAATTTATGACAAAAACATTAAAGATCTTGATTTTGAAACACCATTCGATTTAATTAAAGATATGATAAAAATATCCTCTGAAGATTCCCAAGTTGTAACTCAATCTGGGGATTTTTCCTCTCTTTATACTTATTATTACGTATTTAATTCAAATGGGATTGAAATATCCTCTGAAGAAACAGCGGCTTCTTTAACATCATCGATTGTAGTTAAAAATAATAGGAAAGATGAGACTGGAAACGGTTTTCATTGGCAAATAGAAAGAAAATACAAGGATTTAGACGCAATAAAAGTTGCAAATAAAACACTCCAAATGGCTAAAGTGAATTTAAATAGGATTAAAATTGAAACGATGAATGTCCCTCTTATATTAACTCCAAAAGGAGTAATCAGTTTAATATTAAATCCAATTGCTTCAGCAATAAATGCTGAAACATTTCAATACAACAGAAGCTTTCTTGTAGAAAAATTAAATCAAAAGATTGGTTCAGATCTGTTAAATATTGAAGATAATGGTTTAATTAATGGAGCTATAGGGTCTTCAGAATTTGATGCTGAAGGTGTCCCATGTCAAGATAAAAAAATCTTTGAAAATGGAGTATTTTTATCTTTACTTCATAATAGTTTTACCGCCGGAAAAGATAATGTGGAAAGCACTGGAAACGCCCAGAGAAATTCTTTTTCTTCAACACCTAATATCGGTTCAACTAACCTATTCTTCAATTCAGGAGATCATAAAACGCAAGAATTATTTGAAGATATAAAAATTGGAATTCTCTTAGATTATACTGGTGATTCTCCTAATATAGCAACAGGAGATTTCAGCGGGTTGATCTTAAACGGAAATATTATCCGAAATGGAGAAATTCAAGAATCACTGAATGAAACAATGATTGGAATTAATCTTATTGATCTTTTTGATCGAATAGAGAAAATATCTTCTGAGCAAGAAGTTTATGGCTCAAAATATGCTCCTTATGTAAAAATAAGTAATGCTCAAATTTCTGGGTCCAAATAATATTAGCCTATATAACTAAATTTCTGTTATATTAAGTTTTATAAATAAAATATCAAAATAAATTTCTTTATTGTTTTCAATTTTCCATAATTCAAAAATAATCGATTTATTTTGACCTGTATTAGAAAATGAAATGTTTTGAGCATCAGAAATCCATTCATTCCCATGTTGAAGTGTTATATTTGGTAATTTCCTAATTAAGGTACCATTGGATCCTGAATCTTTGTTAATCCATGTATTATTATTTCCTTTAAAGATATGGATTGAAAAAGAAAAATCTGTCTTTAAATAATTACCTACGGTTGCATATAAGGTAATATTTTTACTTATTTTTACTTGCGTGGGATAGTCTTCGGCATATCCTTCTGAATTTAATAAACCGTAGGTATAATAACCTGGCTCAACCTTAATTATTTCATAAATAATAAAACAAGAAATTAGAATGATTCCAATTAATAAAATAATTCTGGTGATTTTTACCAGATTTTTCCGTTCTTGATTTGAATTATTATGAGAATTTTTCTCTTTCATATTTTCTTTATTCTTCATTTTCAATACTTATAAACCATTCAATTGTTTTGTTTAATCCTTCCCCTAACGGAGTAGTGGGTTTCCATTTTATTAATGCTTTTGCTTTTTCTAAAACAGGACATCTCCTTACGGGATCATCAATTGGTAATGGTTTAAAAATAATTTTTGAATTGGAATTCGTAAGTTCAATGATGAGTTCTGCAAGTTCTAAAATTGTTAATTCATTATCATTCCCTAAATTGATAACTTCACCATTTGCAGCATCAAAATGGACTGCTTTTAATAATCCTTCAACTTCATCTACAACGTAAGTAAATGACCTAGTTTGAGATCCATCACCAAACACGGTTATATCTTTATCATTAAGTGCTTGATGAATAAAATTAGGTATAACTCTCCCAAATAGAGCACCATAGCGAATTCTTGGACCATAAGTATTAAAAATTCTAATTATTTTAGCTTGTATTTTATGTTGTAATTCATATGCTTTAATGAATGCCTCACCTGCTCTTTTTGACTCATCATAACAACTGCGAGGTCCAACAGGATTTACATGTCCAAAGTAAGTTTCAGGTGTTGGCACCGCACTGTCTGGAGGATTCCCATAGATTTCACTTGTGCTAGTGTAAAAAAATAATGCATTATGCGCTTTTGCTATACCTAAAGCATTCATTGTTCCCAAAGTGTTACTTTTTAAAATTGATATGGGAAATTTAGTAAATTCGAATGGCGATGCTCTCGAAGCCATATGCATTACTATATCTATCTTTTCGATATCTCCTACACATATTCCCATTGGATGATTAGTAAGTCCGAAATATATAGGTTTTGAAATATCATGATTTAAAAATCTAAAATTTTTTGAATTCATTAGATGCTTTATATTATAAAAACTACCAGAGGATAAATTATCTAAACAAATACAATATGCCCCTTGCTCTATAAGCACATCACAAATCCAAGAACCTAAAAAACCGGCACCTCCTGTTACCAAAATAATTTTTTCATTAAATTTAATACTTTCTTCTTCTAAGCGTTTAATTATCTCTTGAATTTCGTTTTCATGATTATACATAGAAAGTCCCGAAATTTTCCCTTAAATTGTTAATAAAAATGTTTTGAAATAAAAAAAGCTTTAGGCTAAAAAATTAAATTGAATTATCCTTTTTTTCTGCACAAAATTGACAATAAATTAGCTCTTTTGGATAATAATTTCCACAAAATTTGCATTTTATTAGAGAATTTTTTAAAATCTCTTTACCCAGCTTTACAAAGATTGACTCGACATTGTATCCCGTTTTAGAGCTGCATTCAATTACTTTTCCCTGAAAATCATATCTACTAAAAAAATTCAAGACATCTTTGTTAGAAAGCTGTCTAATTTCTTCTAAATCAAGTTTGGATCCAATTAATAATTTAGTATTGGGAGGATTAGGACTATTATTAATAATCTCAAGCCAATTTTCTAAATCTTCTAATGATTTTCTGTTGGTAATATCATACAAAATTAATGCTCCCGATGCACCGCTAACATATGACGGAAAAAGGGTTCGAAATTTCTCTTCACCTGCAAAATCCCATATGTTAAGTAAAATCACACTATCTTCCACTACAACCTTCTTCGTCTCAAAATCAACTCCTATTGTTGATTGCGTCCCTATATTAAATTTCCCAGTACAGAATCTTCTGATTAAGCTTGTTTTACCTACTGCCTTTGCTCCCGCAACCACTATCTTAAATTTAATCAATGTGAAATTTTAATTTTCTTTTTTTAATACAATTTCGTTATAAATAAATGAAATCAATTAATTTATTATTTCTTATTAAAATTGATGAATTTGAAAGAAATTTCTATAATTTGAATTATTTCTATTTTGATTTAACTTTATCATTTTGATATTTGAAATTTGCGATTTTATATATTTCCTGTGCTAATTTCTTTCCAATATTAGGTGTTTCCATTAAGTTTCCAATATCAGCATTGAAAATATCCTTAATTTTATGGAATTTTGATAATAACCTTTTTGCTCTTAAATAATTAATCCCCGGAACTCCGGCAATAATAAATTCTAATAACCGAGATATTTTTATTGGTGCTTTTTCAAATCTTAATTTAAATTCTTGCTTTTTTAAAGATTGTTCTTTCTTAACTAAATGGTATAATGTTTTAGCGGTTTCTCGAGAATCCTTTGTTTGATAGATATAAATACCCATATTAATCATAACAGAAAAAATAGCACCATATATAGCATTTTCGCTTAGATTTGAAGAAATAATTGGGTTTTCACCTTCGAGAATTAAGATTGGCCGATAAAAATTTTGTGATAAGTCTTTTAATTCTTTAAAAAAACGTCCATCTTTTATTGAATCTGAAAAATCTTTAGTGCTTTTTCTTTCAACCCCAACCTTTTTTGAAATAATATAATCCGCAACTTCCAAATTCTGGAGCTTTATTTGAACTCCATATAAAGATAATGTCCTAACTACTGAAGAGGCTGTTTCACGATTATCCACATAAATAGTATAATTTTCTGCTCCTCTTATTGGAGTAATCGATTCTGAATCTAAGTAATTTTCCAAACCATTTTTTTTTTTTTGCTCAATATCTTTGATAAAATCCATTAAATTCTTTTTCTTTTCATACTTTGAATTTTTCATTCTTATCAAACTCTCTTTCATTTTTTTTTCTTTCGTTAATTCCGCCCAATAATAACCTTCATCTCGGGTGCCCTTTGCGATTAATATTATTATTTTTCCTGCCTTTTGCCTTCCTGTACGTCCACGTCTTTGAATTGATCGAACAACGCTTGGTGTCATATCATAAAAAATTACCAAATCACAATCTGGTATATCAAGTCCTTCTTCACCAACATTAGTCGAGACTAATACATTATAAATTCCTTCCTTAAACTTATCAAGTATTTCTAATTGATTTTTCTGAGACATACCCTTATCTCGTCCTTTTGTTTGTTGACCTACAAATTTATGAATTTGAATAACGTCATCTTCACCGAAATAATTAATTATATTATTAACTGAGTCTCGATATTGTGAAAAAACTAAAATCCTCGAATTTTCATTTAAAGAAATTTGTTCAGATAATAATTCCTTTAATTTTTTCATCTTTGGATGAATTATTCCTTCTGAGATTAGCTTTCGTGTTAAATTAATGGCTTTTTTGAAATCTCGATTTTGAAATAACTCATTAAGTGATTTTGAACTCTTATTATTTTGAATATTTTCCTCACTTTTGGTAAAATATTGCTCTAGAGCTTTAAGACCCTGCGTCTCCAATAGTTCAATCATATGGGATAAGCGTAAGGCATTTGCAACCATCTTTTTTGCATTAAACATAGCGAATTTCTCATTATCATCAGTTGTTTGAGAAATTTTTAAATCAATTTCTTTATTTAATCCCAGTATTTTTAAACGGGATATGTTTCTGATTACTTCGCTTTCAATTAAGTTCTGATGTTTTAAGAATTTATAAGTTTCTTTTAACTTTTTTTCTAAAATATTTAAAATTTCTAAAAAGTCTTCAGGTAAATCAATTTTAATCCATATAATATCAACTTTTTGAATATAAGGTTTGACATCTTCATCCTTCTCTGTCCTAATCTCGATTTTATCGATAAATAAATTTTCTTTTATTATATTAATTTTCTCTTCAGTCGCCCCTGGACTTGCCGTTATTCCTAAGATTTGTTTATTTCCACCAAGACTAATATATTTTTGAGCAATAAACGTATACGCATAATTCCCTACTGCTCTATGACATTCATCAAAAATGATTAAAGAAACATTACTGAGAGAATAGTTATTTGAGATTATATCATTAGAAGTAGTTTGAGGAGTTGAAAAAACTATTTTTGCATTTTTCCATAATTCTTTTCTTTTTTCTGGTGATATCGCTCCTGTAAATACAATGAGTTTCTCATCTGGAATATTAGTAAATTCTGAAAAAATTTTTTTATGTTGTACAACCAGTGGTTTAGTTGGAGCAAGAAACAAAATTTTCGAATTTTTTTTTTCATTTAATTTATACATAACAAGTAATAACGCAATTATTGTTTTACCTAAACCTGTTGGAATAACAACTAAGCAATTTGAATTAATACAATTTATAAAAATATTTTCTTGATATTTTCTTCTAATTAATTTATTTCTTTTTAGAAGTGGATGATTAATATAAATCTTATCTTTATTCAAATTAATATCTCCAAATTTAATTACGTTTTTACTTCTTTATCTTTTGTATTTTATGACACTATTCCCTAAAATTCAAAAATATTTTGATTTTGAGTTAAATTAATAATTTATAAGAGAATAGAAAAACAGATTTATTAATTAATTAATAGACTTAATAACAGTTTTTTCTGTAATTTGTTATTCTATAAGTAGTTACTTTTTAATTTTCAGTAAAATACAATAAATCCATAATAGATAAATTATCTGGAATCTTTATACCTAAGACTTTACATTGTTGAATGATATAATTCCTAATTGGTTCAAAGTTTTTAAAAGTATGAATATAATAGGGGATTTCAACTAAAGTAACATTATTTCCTTTACACCTTTTCCTTTTAATTCTACTATTTGCTAATTGTTTTTCAAATTCTTCCCTAGTTTTATGATAATAATTTGGAAATTCATAATGTTGAATCCCATGATATTCAAAAGCTATACTTAATTCTTCACAATATCCATCAAGATGTAATCTATTGCCTTCTTCATTAATTAACCAATGGGGACTTAATTTTGGAAAATTTTTTTTAAATATTTTCTCAAAATATTCACGACAGTTATTTTCACTACGACCATAGGAACATTCTGGACACCAATGACCTTCTGTAACATCATTAGGCTTCATTTCAAATGTATGCCCCTTACTACATTCCCACATTAATTTTGTCCTATTATTAATATATATTTTTGAAACACATATCCCCCTTTTATCTAATTTCCTCGCAATTAGTTGCATTCTTTCAATATTTCGTTTATTATATTCTTTTTTTAAATTATCTAATGCCTCTAAAGATTGTTCTTTATTCTTTCCAGATAATTTTTTATTTATTTTATTTTCTAGTTTTTCAATGGTTATGTTTTTTAAGAATTTATATGAATGCAAGCATTTATTTACATCAATACTAAATTCTAATCCTAATTCGTAATTGCTAATAAATTTCTTATTTACTTCTCTTGAAAAAGCTGTTGATAAAGTATCAAAAAATTTTCCCTCGATAGCATTTGCGTTCTTATCTTCAGAATAAAAAGTATTTAATCTTTCTAGTGTTTTTAAAGCTAACTTCTTATTTTTTCCCGATAAATTCCTTTCTATAGAGTCAATAAAACATCTTAAACTATCATTAGAAATTTTTGAATTATTTTTTAAAGACCGTGTTATATCTAAATTTAGAATATTTCCCAATTCCTTATTATTTATGAATCGACTTTTTTCATTAACAAAAGCAACACGTAATACCTCAAAAAATCGACCTTCAAGAGATTTTTCGATTTTATCAAAATTTTTTTTCTCTTTTAAAGAATTTAAAAGATCTATAGATTTTCTCTTGACATCTCCAGTTAGATATTTATTTATATTATGTTCTATTTCTTTAATTGTATCATATCTAATTTTCACATTATACTTGGAACACCGATGTATTATTTGATATATATTTCTTGTTATTTTATTTTTATAACCTAGAACATTTGAGAAGTTTTTACGAATTTTTTTCAATACATCTAATGTGAGTGAAATATCTTTATTTTCAATATTTTCATTTCTGTTTATGTTAGGTCGCATTTTCTTATCCGACATAACTTCATTTATATATTCTTTATAAGTTTTTCCTAATTTTTTTTTTAACCATTCACTTCTTATATTTTGGAAATATTTTTCTCTTAACCCTTGAAATTCACTTAAATTTTTAACATTTACAAAATTAATAGAAACTTCCACCTCTTTTTTTAAAAGAGAATATTTTTCATCAAAAAAATCAAGTAATTTCGATTTTATAGATTTTTTTTCCTCTGATTTAATAGAATTCAAATAATATTGTTCAATAATATAATTAATTTTTCTCCAATCAATCTTAAGTCCTATATTATTTGCAATTTCTTGTACTTTATTTATATCTAAATTGCAATACTTCAATTTATAGGCAATAAATTTTTCGATTTCCTTATTTTTATTAATGTTAATACATTTTATTCTTAAACCATTTTCGACCTTTTTATTATAATTTACCCAATACAAAAATTTTTTTGTAAGTCTTAGACCATAATTAGCATTTTTTTTAAAGATTTTTTCATATTCTATAAATATTTTTTGAACTCCTTTATCCATCAAGTTTGTAAATTCCAATGTTTGTTTTAGTTTAATATCCAATTTCGATATCATTTCTTTTTCGTTGGTTATATTTTCATTTATGTTTTTAAAATCCGAATTTTCTTTATCTATGATATTTTCTTTTTTATTACAATTAATTTCTTCATTTGTTTTTCCAATTTTTGAAATCGTTTTTTTCTCCACACTAATAGAATTTTTATCTAATGTTTTATCTGATTTTTTTTCTCTAGGAATATTAATGGGAGTTCCATGTGAGCCAGATAATTCTTCAATTTCATTTTCAATCTCTCTATTTTTATAATCATTTGGATGCCCTTCTGTGATTTCGTGTGATTTATTATTATATTCATCTAGAACTTCTATTTCTCTTGTCTCCTTTTCCAATTTTTCTTTTTCTAAATTATAAATTTTATTACAATATTCCTGCTCTCTTTCCCGTAAATCCAGAAATTCTTTTTTTAATTCTCTATTTTCTTTCCTTAAAATTTGATTCTCTGAAATTTCAGTTTCATCAATATCTTTGTAAATTGACTCTGCGAATATCTTGATCTCTATATTATTTTCCTTAGCAATTTTCTCAATAGTACCAAAACTTATTTCCAATCCTGTATGTTTTTCATAGTCTGAAATAAATTCTAACGGATTATCCTTATTATAAAGTACATCAATTAAGAATTTATCAAATAAATGTTTCTTGTTTATCAGATCACATTTTTCTAAAAGACTTTCTCTATAATGATCAATGACCCCATCGTCTAATTTCTCAATGTATTCCTTGAACTCTGGTCTTATTTCTGTACCCTTATTAGCAGATATTTTCTTTTCTATAGAAAACTCTTCTAGATACATCTGCAATATGAAATCCCCAAAAACTTCAATAGTTTCTTTTCTATACTCTTCGATTTCTTTTTTAGTAATTCCCTCGTGGACCTCTTCTTTTTCTTTATCATCTATCTTTTCTTTAAGTTTTTCACTTTTAATATCCTTTGTTTCATCATTTGCCTTTTCTTTATCTTTATCCTTCAATTCTTCTTGATGTCTATCATTTTTTCCATCTTTAGTTATTCTCTCATCAATTTCTTTTCTTTTTTGGCTTTCTTCCTCTTCATTCAGTTTTTTCTTCTCTTCTGCTTCTTCTTTTAGCCTTTCTAAATATTCTTTCGATTCTCGCTTCTCCTTTTCATCTTGTTCCTTTATCATTTCTTCAAGCTCTTTTTTTTTTAATTTTTCTTCAGAAATATCATCTTTTCTTTCTTGAGGTCTATCTTCTATTTTCTCCTTGGGTTTTTCCTTTATTTTTTCTTTAGGCTTCTCATAATAATCTTTACCGCCCCAATCACTACCAAACTCCATAATTTATCACAATTTATTTTCTATTAATAATATTATAAATTAAACATTTATAAAGAGAAAAATCCTTTATATCAAATACAACCTAACTCACTAATAATGATTAGGCGAGGGGGAATTCGAATCCCCGATCTCTACGGTCTGCCCATTAATCTAAAATTAAAATAATTGTGAGCGTAGCGCACTAACCGGGCTGTGCTACTCGCCTATAAATAAAAAATTAATTATATAAAAAACAAATAAACCAAAAAAGATAAATTTGATTAATTTCTAAATTTAATATTAACCTATTTGAGGTCTCATTTTTGTCCACTCCTAATGAAACAAGAAAATTACGTAAAAAATATAAAGATGTACAAAAAAAAATCAAAATAGGTTCAATTTTTCTTACAAGATTTGAAAAAGCAAGAATAGTAGGAGCTAGAGCTTTACAGATATCGTTTGGAGCGCCAATTCTTATTATTCGACCCAAAGAAGTTATAGATCCAATCAAAATTGCTCAGTTAGAACTAGAATCTGGTATCCTCCCCTTGACTTTACGTAGAAGACTTCCAAATGCAGATTATCAAGATATTCCCATAAACTGGCTCGTTATTAAGAAAAGTTAATTATTTCTTTTAATTGTTTTTTAAAATATAATCACTGAATTCTGTATTTTCCTCTCTCTGTTAAGTAAAAAACATCATTCTCTGCGATTCTTTCCTTGATCACATAACCTTTCTTTATTAAACCATTTAAAATTTTTAAAAGATCATCTTTTTTAAATGGTTCAATTCCTAAAGGAATTCTACTCTGATTCGCAATTATTGCTATGCGTCTCAAAAACATTCTTTTATCCATAATTGATTCAAGTATCGTCAATTCTTCGTTAGATAACTTTTCAAATTGATCATGTTCTAAAAGTCGATCTTTTAATACTTTAGATAAATCTTGAACATGTTCCCCAACTTCTTGTTTTTTAGTTTCAACATGAGATAATATAACTAAATCTTTGGCTACTGGAATTTTTTTCTTTATTTCTTCATCATCCTTCTCATTACTTATTGTATTCTCCATAAACCGATGTTTCTTTAATTTCTCTTTCTTTTTCTCTTTTTCATCTTTTTCAAAATAATGCAAATTTTTCAAACCTTTTAATAACAATTAAAAAATTTTAATTTTTATTATATTAAAATTATCTTAATTTTTAAAAATAAAAATATCTCTAATGAAAAAATATGAAAAAAAAAATAACATTGCCAAATAGATGTTCCATTATTTTAAAACATGCAAACCGTGAAGATGTTGATGGTGTTTGGAAAAATTTTAATGCTGTTGTTGATGAAGGAATCTATTTACCAATATTTGAAAAGGTGTGTGATATTGAAAGGGAATCCTGGTTTGAAGATATAAAATTGGGAAGAGATTTATGTGTTGTGGCTCAAATTCCCGATGCAAGACCTCCAGATAATATCGCAGGGCAATGTGAAATTACAGATCCCGAATGGGATGCAGCGGCACATCATGTCGGAATTTTAGGAATCATTATAAGAGAAGATTTTAGGGGATTAGGACTTGGAGAGATATTAATTGATTATGCAATACGTGAGTCAAAAAAATTAAAAAATAAAACTAAAATTATTTTATCTTGTTTTTCAACTAATAAAATCGCATTATCTCTTTATAAAAAATTGGGTTTTGAAAAAATAGGGATTAGAAAAAAACAATTCTATATGAATGAACAATTTTATGATGAAGTTTTAATGGAAATTTTTATTGAAGATTATTTAAAGGATAAAGAAAAAAACCATTAAATAGATACAATTCATATTATGTAAATGAACTCATTATTCATAAATGATTAAAGAAATAACAGAATTAAGTTTTTTTAGGCTTCTATTATCGGTAGAGTAAAATAAAATTCAGTTCCTTTGTCTTTTCCTTTTGAAGTTCCCCATATTTTTCCACCATGTGCTTCCACAATTCCTTTTGAAATATAAAGCTCAAGTCCTAACCCCTTTTTTCTATTGATATGATCAGCACTCTCTTTCTCAATTACTTCAAATTTTTTGAATAATTTTCTAATATCATGAATATTCAACCCTTTACCGTCATTTCTAACTTTAAACAGAAATTGATTTTTAATCTTTTTGGCTGAGATCTCGATATTGCCACCATTCAAAGTGAATTTTACAGCATTTAAGAATAAATTAGAAAATACTTCATAAATTCTATTGGGGTCAACTTTCAGATATAAATTTTTTTGAACATCTACAATAACATTAAGTTTTTTATCGTTTATTTGAAAACTTAGTTCTTCAACGCAATTTTCAATTATATCGTAGATATTTTTTTCCTCTCGGATTATTTCCATTTTTTTTGCATCAATTTTCATTACATCTAATAATTTCTCGATTAAAAGATTTAATCGCTGAGAATTTTTTTGGATAAGTAAGAGATCTTTCCTGATTTCAAAATCCAACTCTTTATTATGTGTTAAAATATAATCTGTATACCCCGTGATAGAAACCATAGGTGTTTTTAATTCATGAGCTGCAATTGTAATAAAATCATTTTTTAACTCATCCAATCTCCTTAATTCAATATTCTGCTTCCTTAATTTTTCTTCAGATTTTCTTAATTTCTGCTCTGCCAACTTCAAGTTGCTAATATCATCAAAAGTTCCTAATACCTTGATGGTTTTTCCTTCTTGATCTAATGTTGGGACCAATTTAGATCTAAAGAACATAGACTTCCCCCATTTCGAAATGTAAGGTCGCTCAGAACTGATCTTTCGATTTTCCATTATGCACTTTTTAAAATCAGCGGAAATTCCTGCCTTCATTAAAAGAGGAAAAGTTAAAAGATTAATCTTTTTAGTAGCTTCTTTAGAAGGAGACCCAAGGAGTTTAAGGGCACTTGTATTGACATTAAGAATGTTTCCATTGACATCACAAGTCAAGATTCCTATAGGTGCTTCATCAAAAAGTGTTCTATATTTTTCTTCTGATTCTTTTATTTGTTGTTCTGCTTCTTTACGGTCAGTAATATTTCGTATGAAAATTGCAACTTGTTCCTTAGAAAAAAAGAGAAGTCGTGCTTCGTAATACTGATCTTTACTTTTCATGGGAAGACAATATTCTAAAATTTGTGGTTGTTTCGAGCTTATTGTCTTTGATACATATTCTTTAGCCATTTTTCCAAGTTTAAAAGGTAATAAGTTACTCAGTTTTTCACTAAGAAACTGTTCAGGAGAAATAAAAAATTCTTCCCTTTTTCCACGATAATCTATTATGGTAGTATTCTCATCAACAAGAAAGAATAAATCTGGAATTGATTCAAAAATTTGCCTGAATTTTTTTTCAGATTTTTCCAATTCTTTAGTCCTTTCAATTACCTTATTTTCCAATTCTCTATTTAATTTTTTTAATTCCTTCTCAGCTACTTTCCTTTCTGTTATGTCTTGAAGTATTACTTGAATAAGTTTTTTCTCACCTAATTTCACTAAAGAGATATGTAAATTTATCCATACTAAAGAACCATCCTCAGTATAGCCAGGAATTTCAATAGTAGGTGTAATCATCCCTCCGAGGATCTTCTTAATTCTATCTTCGAATAAATCTTGGAGCTCAGATACCTTAAATAACGGTATAATTTCTTTATAATTCTTATTTAATATCTCTTCTTTTTTAATTTCATATAATTTTTCAATAGTCGAATTACTTTCTATAATGTTTCCCTTTGTATCTACTAATAAAATTGAAAAAGGTGAATTCTCAAATAAATGTCGATATTTTTCCTCAGATTCTTTTAATTTTTCTTCCGCTCTTTTCTTGTCAGTGATATCTCTTAATAATGTAATAAAACCTACTACATTCCCATTTTTATCATAGTAATTTTTAGAGGAACTTGATAACCAAATATAATGGCCATCTTTATGTAATGTTCGAAATTCAACTTCACATTTTTCTAAAACTTGTTTTTGTCTAATGGCTTCAGAAAAAAACTTTATTAAATCTTTAAGATCATTTGGATGAATTTTGTCAAATAAATTTGATTTAAGATTAATTTCTCTTCCCATCATTTTAGAAAGCTGAGGAGAAACAAATTTATATTTTCCATCAAATCCAACAATTACTATTGCATCCTTCGAATTTTCGATAATATTTCTATATTTTTTCTCGGATTTCCTTAATTTTTCTTCCGCTATTTTCTTATCTGTGATATCTTCCGTGTGAACTAAAACCAAATCTGGAGGAACAAAACCGTAATTAGTTAAAAGATATTTTTTTTTATTTGTACTTTGATAATAATAAAATATTTCACGAGAAATATTAACTCTGTCTTTAATACAACGATATAATTCTTCTAAAATTACCGGTTGATCCTTATATAATTCAGACGCTTTAATTCCTAAATAATTTTTAATTTTACTATCAGTTATTTTCTCAGAAGCATTATTATAATCAATTAATACGAGATCATTACCATCCTTTTGCCATGTGTATGTAGGGATTGGGATTCCCTTATAAAGTGCTTTAAATCTCTCTTCAGATGCTTTTAACTTTTGTTCTGCTATTTTACGCTCAGTAATATCACTAATTATACATCTTACACCCGAAATATTTCCTTCTTTATAAGTCTGTTTAGAATGAATTCTAGCATAAAAGGTGGTTCCGTTCTTTTCTTTCATTAAATATTCCCGAGGTTTAGGTATTTCACCTTTAATTAATTCTCTAAAATTTTGCATTACTCTTTCTTTTTCCTCAGGAGCAAACATTTCAAGAGCATTTAAACCTCTGTTAATATCTTCCTGAGAATAGCCAAATTTTTCAAATCCAATTTGATTAGAATAAGTTATATTAAATTTAGGACCAACCTCAAAAATAATATCAGGCAATAATTCAACCAATTCTCTATGTTTTTTTTCGGATTGTTTCAAATTCTGTGTTCTTTCATCAATTTTTTGTTCTAATTCCTTATTCAAATTATTCAATTTTTTCCCGGATTCTTTTAATGCAATTTCCATTTCCTTCTTATAAGTAATATCTACTAACGTTATAAAATCTGCAGGTTTTCCTTGATATAAAATTGATCTGGAATATACATCAATATATTTTAACTTTCCAGACTTTGTGAATATTCTACAAGAATATTGTGTTGCAACGTCTGTTTCTCCGGCTTGTTTTTTTTTTGCTTCATCTACTATAAATGATAAATCATCAGGATGAATAAATCTAATAAATTCCTGCATTGATAAATCTTTAATTTCTTGAAAAGGACGACCACCAATCTTCGCAGCAGTTTCATTTACATATTTAAAAACACCATCCTGAAGAATAATAATTCCCATTAATGATTGTTCAGAAATTGATCTGAATTTAGATTCTGATTCTTTTAATTTTTTCTCAGAGTTCTTTCTTTCGGTGATATCATTTGCAATGCCCAAAATTGCGTAAATTTCTCCATTTTTTTTTAATGGAATTCCATAGGACTCAACATATATAAAATCGCCATTTTTTGTTTTAAGTTGATATTCGCTACGTTTAGATTGTTTGCCATTTTCTCTGAGTTCTTTAATAGTGTTTAATGCATCTACTATTTGACCTTTATCAATTAAATCTTTAAAAGAGAGATTTGGAATATCTTTTCTCTTATATCCAAGCGTTTCTAATGTAACATCATTTGCATCAATAAAATTTCCCTTTAAATCGTGAGCATAAATTAAATCTAAGGAATTCTCAAATAACGCTTTATATTCTTTCCTAATCTCAGCTCCATCATATGCCATTTTTATCCTCAAACTTATTTTTTTTTAAATTAAATTTTGGCTCTATATTCTTTAGTAATATAATTATTTTTTTATTTTATTGCTATCCAACATATTTAAAAAAAATTGAGAAACTAAACAAAAAATTTTAAATTTCTTCTAATTTATTATCGGCTAAGATATCATATCATCAATTTGACAGAAATAAGTAAAGATTCTAAGACATTATTCAAAAATTCATTAAAAGAATATAAAATTAATTGGAAAAAATTTATTTTATTAAATATGGATTTTAAATAAAAAAAGGTAGAAAAAAAAGAGTTTTTAATTTCTGTTAAGTTTCTCGATGTTAGAAGCACCTATGGATCACTTGAGGCCCCATTTCCTTATATTCTCGCCTAGTTACCCACATTCTATGGAATGTTTTAAGAGATGCGAGAATGGAGCCACCAATCCATACAGAATACATTCTTTCTGGAGGAGCTATAATTTTAACGTCAACACTTTCAGGAATTTGTTCTTTTATTTCCTTGGTCAATCGTTCTTTTAACCCTGGATACATTGTAGAACCACCAGAAAGCACGATATTTCCATAGAGATCTCTTCTTAAATCGACATCACATTCAGAAATTGACCCTACTATAATATCATCCATGGGCTCCAATTCTTTACCAATCACGGATGGGTTAAACATGCATTCAGGTGCAAGGAATCTCTCAACTCCAACATTAATTGTTTCACCATCGGGTAACATATAGGATTTTTCCATACCTGCTACTTTCTTTGAAAGCATCATTTCCTTTTCCGGATCGACAGCTACATAGCATAATTTCTCTTTAATGTCTCGCACAATTTCTTTTTCAGCTGAAGTTGTAAATGCATAACCTTTTTGTCTCAATAATCTTTGCAAGTAATTGGTGATGTCTCTACCAGCAAGGTCAATTCTTTGAATTGCATGGCTTAAGGCAAACCCTTCGAATATTGGGACAACGTGTGAAACACCATCTCCAATATCTATAACACACCCCGTGGTACGACCAGAGGCGTATAGAGATAATACTGCTTGCATTGCAACATATAATGCAGGAACATTAAAGGTTTCAAACATTATTTCAGCCATTTTTTCTCTGTTTGGCCTTGGGTTTAATGGTGCTTCAGTTAAAAGTACTGGATGTTCGCTAGGATCGATACGCAGATCGGTATAAAAGGTATAATGCCATATTTTTTCCATAGCGGTCCAGTCTTCTATAATACCGTGCTCGACAGGAAACATTAATTTGAGGACGCCTTTGAGTTGTAATGCTTCTTCCCCAATATAATACTCTCTAGTATAGTGCTCTACATCCGTCATTATACTTTCGTATTTAGGATATCCTATAAGCGTTGGAAATACGGATCGTGGCTGATCTTCTCCAGCAAAACCATTCTTTGAAATACCAGTTCCATTATCTACGACCAAGGCTTTAGCGGAAAGAAAATCTTCTTCAGACATTGTATTTTACCAATTTGTTTTAATTTAATATTTTTTTTTATTGTTAATATAAAATTACATATATTTTTGGCTTTATAATTTTATATTTTTTAGTGAATATTTTCACGTTTTTTATGTAATTTACTTAAAGTTAATTTATATAAACTAGTTGATCTATTTATATGTTTTTATCTAATTCGATATTAAATGAATGCTTTATGGTTCAGAGATGAAGAAATTATTACCACTTATTGAAAAAAATCTTAGAGTTTTCCGATTTGTATTAATACAAATATCTCGATTATTAGATAAAAAAATCTAAAAAAAATTTAAATATTAATATTTAATGAATTTCTAAATACTAGAAATATTAATGATAATTTCTCATTGTATAGCATTGAGAAAAAAATGAAAAATTAACCGTAAAAGAAAGAATATTATGTTAACTGGAATTCATTTTCTTCTAACTTATGCCTGCAATTTTGAATGTGACCACTGTTTTTTGCACTGTAATCAGAAATCAGAAGGAACGTTCACACTTAAGCAAATAAGGAACGTTCTTGATGAGGCAACCAAAATTAAAACGATAGAATGGATTTATTTTGAAGGTGGGGAACCATTTCTTTACTATCTGCTGATGCTTGAGGGGATAAAAATTGCACGTAATAAAGGATTTAAGGTTGGCATAGTAACAAATTCATATTGGGCAACAGCTATTGAAGATGCCTCACTTTGGCTTAAACCAATCCGAGATCTTGAAGTTTCGGATTTCAGCGTTAGTGATGACTTATATCATTTTGAAGAAGATAAAGAAAATCTCGCAAAAATAGCTTTCACGGCTGGGAAAAAACTGAATTTACCTATGAATTCAATAACTATTGAGGAACCTACAGTTGAAGTTGAAAAAAACAAGAAACAAGAAAAAGGAGCACCAGTTATTGGCGGAGGTGCTATGTTTAGAGGAAGAGCTGTCGAAAAGTTGATTGAAGGATTACCTCTAAGATGGTGGGAAGAATTTAACCAATGTTCCTATGAAGATTTAGGAGATCCTGGGAGAATTCACGTTGATTCGTATGGAAATGCCCATCTATGCCAAGGGTTGAGTTTAGGTAATATTTGGGAAAAACCCTTATCACAGTTGATTAAGAAATATAATGCAGATTCACATCCAATCTGCGGACCTTTAATTAGAGGAGGTCCTGCCCAATTAGTTAAGGAATATGATATTAAACATGAAGATAAATATGTTGATGAATGTCATTTATGTTACCTTGCTCGCTTAGCGTTAATAGATAAGTTTCCTAGATATCTTACACCAAGACAGGTATATGGATTAGAATAGCAATAAAGGAAATAAGAAATCAAATTGAATTGAAAAATTTGGCTATTGCATACTTTTAAATATCTTCTTCTGATATTATCTAATGTTTAAAAATCAAAAAATTTTGAATTAACGGATCAAGAATTAATTTTTTCATAATTTTTATTATTGGATGTTATCAATGGGTTATTTCCAATTAAAATATTTGTGGCATACGGATTCTGTAATAAAGGATAAGGAGAAAAAAATTAAAGAATTAAAACAAAAAATAAATCAATTAGAAAAGCAAATTTTTAATTTAAAAAAGCAATTAAACATAAAAAATAGTCAGTTAGAAGAATCAAAAACTGGATAAGAAAAGAGTTAAAAAAAAAACCTTCAGATCTATAATTCTATTAAGATTTTTCTCTATTCTCTATCATCATATATTAAAAATGAAAGAAAAATTTTAAGTATAATAAAGATTTAGCGTGTTATTATTAATTCTTCTAATCCTTCTCTCATTTTTTTAACTTTTGGTTTTTCGAAGTGTTCTCGAGCAGACTTCAAAATATCAATTATCTTATTTGCAATGCCATTTTTTAGGTCGAGTGGATGAATTTTTTTATCTAAAAATGCATCTTCCAATTCTTGGTAGGAAAAAAATTCTATATCGCCACCATATTGCGCAGACCTCTCGATCAGAAAATGAGAGTCTTTTTCTCTGAAGATAATTGATTTTGCCCAATCTAAAATTGGATTAAATGTTATATTCCCTTCAGGACAGAATGCAGAATTTATTTTTTCTCTTATTTCTTGAGGGTTATCATGAATGAAGACAGCTGATTTTGGAATTGATTTGCTCATTTTCATTTTAGCCCATAATTCTTGCAGTTGAGATTCATCTGATATTGGCCATATTGGTGGTTTTTGTAAGCCTAATATTAAATGATGATGGACGCAAATAGGCTTAATTTTTTCACCTGTTGTATTAACAAGGTTATTCTTCCTCATTTTCATTGCAACATCTCGAGCAATCACATGAGCTTTTCTTTGATCATAACCAGCGTGAGCAAAATTAATATTTTGGATAAAAATATCCGCAACTTGCATAGCTGGGTATAATAATTTTGCGAAATCGATATTTTCTCCATTTTTCCTCCCCATTATTGTAATACTCCTTTGCATTCTATGTAATGTGGTATTTTTACAAACATCGATGACTGTCTCCCAATAATTGTCGTTGTAATGGTATAACTCTGTGCCAAGCGTAAAATTAACCTTATCTGGGTCAGCCCCAACGCACAGTAAGCTTGCCTTTAACCCTTCTTTAAAATATCCAACTGCAACTTCCTTAATTTTTTCCATATCACCTCCCAATTTGTCATTGATATAGCTAGGGTAATCAGCTAGGAAAATTGAGCATTTTATTCCAGCATCCAAGAAATCTTTAATTTTACCCATACAGATAATCCCTGTCCCTAAGTGAATCTTTCCCGAAACTTCAAAGCCAATATAATGATTTAGGGGGATCCCTGTCTCAAGATAAAGTTTTAAATCGTCATCAGTAAGTACTTCTTTAGTTCCTCTTTTAATTAAGTTAAATTTTTCTTCAACGTCCATATTAGGAAATAAAAATCCCCTCTTTAATTATTTTATTAATAACATGGGTTAAAAGCAAGTAACTTTTAACTCCATTCTAATGGAGATTCTCTAATATTTTAAGATTACTTTTCTAAAACAAAGGATATAACAATTTTTCAACCTAAATTAGATGTTATTAATCCAATCCATAAAAAAATTTAAATTGTTAATAAATAAAAATTATATAATTATCTGAATTCAATTAAATAAAGTGATTAAAAACCAAAATCAAGTGAATAAAATATGAGTGTAAAAACATTTTTCGAAAATCTTTGCTTGTTTGTGGGTGGAACTGTTTTAATCTTAGGAAATATATATCACGACTTTTTCTTTATCACTATAGGTTCATTAATGGGAGTGGTGTCTCTTGTTCTAGCAATATTGATAACAATTGAAAAGAAAGATGAGGAGAATCTCAATGAAAAGATATATTATAATGCTCTCAATTATCTCTATATCGTTGGAATAATTTTAACTATTGGATTCCCTACTACAGATCCTACAGTACAACGACTCTTATTTGATGTCGCATTGACTATTGCCACATTTATGATTCTTATTTTTATATGGAATATTTTATATTTCAAATATAGCTTTATGAAAATTGATATAGCAGACACAGATTTTCGAGATCCAACTAAAAAAATATTACTTCCTAGATTCCTTCTTGTATCATTACTCTTAGGCTTTATACTCGGAGGTATCAATTTCGTTATTAAATTGTTATATAGCTCTATTTATATTAGTACTAGTTCAAGCGACACAGCTTTCAAGATATCAAGTTATATTTTACTTATAGTAGTGGCAGTATTCGTTTTAATACTAATCTTTTATCAAAAATTCCAGAAAATAGGCGAAAAATTTAAAGAGACTAAAAAGGAAAAACCCAAGAAACCTACAAAAAACAAGGAAGAAACCAAAAAAGAAACACCTCCCCCTCCAGAAAAATAAAAATTATAAAAAAAAATAAAATTAGAAGAAAATCCAAGTTATTTTTTATTTATTATTTATCTTAATTAATTGAAAGAACTTCCTTTATCTCTTCTAAAATTTTTGTTTCATTTCGAAATTGGATTCCAACCATTCCAATTTGTTCAGCCACTTTCACATTTTTTCTGTTATCATCTATGAAAATGCATTCACTCGGCTTATAATTAATATGCTCTAATACATATAAAAATATTTTAAGGTCTGGTTTTATCATTCCAAGTTCATATGAGTAAAAAACTTGGTTAAAATGCTCTCGGAAGTCTATTATATTTTTTGCAAGAAATTCTACATGCAAGGGGTTGGTATTCGAAAGAGCAAAAACTTTATACTTCTTATCTTGTTTTATTTTTTTTATAAAATCAAGAAGCTTATAGTTCAGTGAATCAAAAATGCTATTGAACATATTAAAAAATTCTTCTTTACCTACATCTTGAAATCGAAATCTTTTTTTCGCTTCTATATAAAAATTTTCTTTAGAAAATAAGCCTTTATCAAATTTTTCGATTGGTTCCCATAGATCTTTATAAATATTAATCTCTTTATTGTCTGATACTGGGAGTATTTTCTTGTAAAAATCTCTCATATTCAGATTAACAATAACGTTGCCAAGATCAAAAATTAAAGCCTTGATGGTGTTGGTCATATTTAAATAAAGTAAAGAATGAAAGGATTAAAACATTCTTTTTAAAACAATGTAGTAAAAAAATCTTGCCTTTATGTCTTAGTTGAACAGCGATAAATAAAATTATGCACGTATAATTACCTTTACTAACCCTTTTTTGCGTAACTTTTCCATCATTTGTTCAATTTCTTCTACAGACTTTTCAGCAATCGCGGCAACCTGTTCTAACGAGTTGTTTCCATCACAAATCTTCAAAACTTTATATTCTTCTTGAGTGAGCATTCCAAATTGTATTGAAATCTCTGAAACTTCTTTAACAACTATTGGAATTCGAGCACCTACACCACCGTAGGATTCGGTAGCTGGAGCTTCACCATAAAATGCTTTGGCTCCTGTAATTTCATATTTATCATTTATATAAATATGGATATTATGTTCTTCCCAAGATCTATCATCTGTCTTATCGGGATCCGGATTTGGATTATGATGTGGATAACCCTTCGTATAAATACCAGTTTGAAGACCATTGTGAATTTCTTCTTTATCAATCGTTAATTGGACCATTTCTTGGCATATATCACACCAGACCCAAGCTTCTATCAATTTAAAGTATTTTCGTATTTTATTTCTAGACATTGTTATCCTCCTTTATGAACTCATTTCAATCGCTTCTTTTTATGAAGATTAACTCAATAAATCATATTTTAATTAGTTAATTAATAAAATATTTGATAAATATTAATATGTTTTTAGAGTTCAAGTGATATATTAAAAATAGTTTTTTAAGCATTTAAATTTTAAATTCATTTCTAGGTGATTTTTTTCCTTTTACTTATTATAATTATGAAGACGGCTCCAATTACTGAAGAAATAAAAAGTAAAGCCATCGGGTATCCGCTTATAGAAGTAATATGATCTCCATTACCATTACCACCATTGGGGTCTTCTCCTGAAGCACAACCTGTTCCATTCCATCCTGCAATTCGCGCCATTAAACACCAGAGCGCTTTTCCTTTAATCTTGCAGCTCTCTAAAGTCGTGTGTCCAGCATCATTTCCATTGAATTGTTCATGCTCAGTTGGAATGTCTGTATTGTTAAATACATAGGTTTCTTGCTCATTACCATACCAACAATCAAGATCATCAAAATCAAATAACCATTTACCGTGTTCGAAACAATATTGTCGAATCTGTTCATTTCGTTGGTATCGATTATATCCCGAACTCCCATCTGCTTGTGCGTTTCCTGTCATATACACGAAAATAATGTTAGGGTAATCCGCTTCAAACGCCGTCATCTGATCTAGATACTCTTGAGTTTCAGTTTCTGAATAATGATCTTGTTGGCAACAAAATGACCACATCGATACATTCACAGGATAATTATCCAATACGTACTTTGTGAGCGTAATTCCTGAAGGATCTCCCCATTAATCTTCTGGTCTTATATAAGTTTTATCTATTTGCCCATCAAGGATGCTAAACGCATCTGTATCGCTTGGAACGTTAGAAGAACTAATTGTATAACTAAAAGTGCTATTTTCATTTTCGATTAATTCTAAACCTTTTGTAAGTTGTCCACCGTGAGATGTATGAGCATAATGCAAATTCCAAGAGTTTTTTATATTAGCAGTTAAATTTTCGGGGATGTTATTGATATTTGTGCAAGTATGGTTTACAGTTTTTAGCCAATTATTCGATGCCTTATTAGAGTGCAAGACATGATCATTTGTAGTTATGGCTACTGAAATATGTACATCTACAAATAAAGGAATTAAAAGGCCGAAAAAGCATAATACAATTATTAAAATCAATTTTTGAAATGTTTTTTTGATCAACAATATTCCACTCAACTTAATGATACAAAAACTATAATAAAATGACTTTAAAAATATATGTTCGTCATAATCAATTGAATTGAAAAAAAATCAAATAAAATATATTTAATAAACCAGCTTAAATGGAAATTATCCAAATTATATTTAAAATTAATTTTATCTCCTATTTTTCAATTTTTTTAAATGATTTAAGTATTTTGAGTCAAAAAAATAAAATATTAAAGTTATAGATAATTTTTTTAAATGATTATGGAACAATGTTCTTGTTGTGGTCGAAAAATTACTCCATACGAAAACGCTGTTCATTTTCCATGTCCAAATTGCGGTGATGTAACAATTTGGCGTTGTGAAAAATGTAGAGAAGCGGGCAACAGTTATACTTGTATTAAATGCGACTTCTTAGGACCTTAATTAACTATATTTATCAAACTTATCTATATAATATTTAGATTTTAAGATGGTTACAAGGAAATGGGAAAATTTTATGTTGTGATAATTGAGGTAATTCCAGAAGGTATTGATGTTGATTTTAATGGTATCGTGGAAGAATTAAAAAAAAGGCTTCCAGAAGGTACTTCACTCGTAAAATATGATCAAATCCCAATCGCTTATGGATTAGAAAAATTGAGAGTGCAGGTAAAATTTCCAGAAGAAATGGGTTCAGCTGACTCAATTGAAGAAGATTGGGTTCAAATTGAAGGAATTCAACGTGTAGAAACAATTTTGATTTCAAAGGCGTGAAAGTTAAAGTCTTGTCTATTTATTTTTTCTTCTCTCTTATCTCTCCTCTCTTTTATCCGAATAGTTCTTTTTGTTATTATCTTGCTGTAACCACTTAAGTAAACCTGTATCGCTAGGTAACTCTGTTAATACATTAATTCGATTTCTCTCATTTAATCGAGATTCAAGTGCATCTTGTTTAAATTTATATTTAGTATTTAAAAGTTCTTTACATTCTTCGGCTAATAATTTTAATTTTATTCGAGCATTCTTATCGAAAAAAGATTCTCTAGCAAGTTTGACAGCTTCATCAAATTCTCTCAAAAAGCGCCCCTCATATCCAACAAATTCCTTAAATGTATCAGGATTCATAATCTTAACATTCTTCCGATAAGGAATATTTTTAGGAGGTGATATAATTTTTTCCTTACTAAATATTGGAACTAATATTAGCATTTTTTCTTTTCCTTGATAACTTTTATGACTTTTCTTGATGGCTCGTCTCTTGGAATATTTAAGATAATAATCAATATTAACCATTTCAATATTTTTGTATAGGTTTTTTAATTTTAAACTCTCTCTTAATTTAAAATCTATTAAACAACAATTATCACAATGATTTAAGTTATTTTTATCGCTTAATTTATTAGGATTGATCTCCCAATAAGAAAAACAACCTTTTTCTCTAAAGAATTCCACAAAAATTCTTTCGGCAATATAATGAAAATTATTACCAATTTCAGTTGATATCTCTAAACCGTGAGGAATTAACCCAGATTCCTTCAAAACATCATTATGTTTGATGCCTCTATTTGTATAGGCTCTCAAAAAGTCTCCATACCCATTATCGATCAATTGATTAAAAGTAGGTCCTTCGTTATCTGCTAAACCTAATTTTTCCCTTAATCCTCCGTTAAGTATGTCTAATAGATTTATTGATGCCTCCTCCAAATTTAATCCCTCCCATCGATTATAATTAAGGTTAATTTTTAACACTACTTTCCTTAAAATATCATTATGTTTGATGCCTCTATTTGTAGAGGCTCTCATATAGTCTGCATACCCAGTATCGATCAATTGGTCGATTGTAGGGGCTTCGTTATCAGGCAAATCTAATT
>JAHLWH010000092.1 GCA_019058015.1 Promethearchaeota archaeon
AATCTATTAATAATCCACGGAACAGAAGATATAACTGTTAAGTTAGAACATTCACAAATATTATATCAAATATTGAGTGGAGAAAGTAGGGATGACATCGAATTGATTGAACGCCCTCACCTTAATCATGAACAAAATATTAATGATATAACATCATTAAAATTCATAATCTCGTGGCTGTTGCACTACTATAGGAATTCAAGTATTGATATTACCAATCTCTATAAGGAGATAAATTATTGTCAATTGTATGAATTTCAGGGATTCACTGCCGATAATTTAGAATTTTTTTCTGTTATCTTTCTTTTTTTCCTCCTAATTGGCGGATGGATTTTATTTTTTGGTGATATGGGGCTACCATACTACTCTGATATTCGTAATTTTAGACAAAAGAAAAAAAAATCAAACCAAAATAGCCCAAATTTCTTGCTTTATTTTAAAAACCAAAAGGAATACCCAAATTTAAAGATTATAAGCTGGATTTCAATAATTTATATATTAGGATCATTAATAACAACGCTTTTATCGCTGTTAATTAATCCATCTCTAATAATCGGTTTTCTTTTTCTTGGGAGTTTAATAATCATTTCAAGTATTCTCTTATTTTTAAAATTAAAATTACCTATTTTACTATCCATAGATAAAATTACAATATTTGAGAAAGAAGAAATTGAATTCTTTATTAAAAATTGTATTTGGATTTTTTCTTCATTTCTAATATTCGGTTTGGTTAATAATATTTACACCTATTATATATACTCAGTAGGAAAGATTCCGATATTTACTACTACATTTTTTATTAATCTTTTTTTAATTTCTTTTATATTTTGTCAAGACTTTCTAGTAATTCGGATTTTTAAATTACAATACGGGCTTTTAATCAATTTATTAATGAGACTTATCACATTATCGCTATTCCTATTATTTGTCCCACTACCATCGTTTAATTTTCCAATAAATACTACGTTTTTATTTTGGCTCGGAATTCCATTATCTACTCTATTACTTACACTTATTACAAAAATTCTAAAACCAATAACTAAAAATGAACTAGCCGCATTAATTCTCATTTCAGTAATAGCCTCAACAATTTTGGTGTATTCTTTTTTCAGAACAATCTGAATTTTATTATATTTTCAGATTTTTGGCAAATTAAATGAGGCAAATAAAAAAAAAATTAAATAATATAGTTTTAATTGAATAATTTTTGAACAAATTTACTGATGTTAGCTATTGCTTCTTTTGATTCAGGTAGTCCAAAAGCTTGAAATACATGCATCATATCATTCCATACTTCCAATGTTGCATCCACACCAGCAGCTTTAGCGTGCTCAACAAAGAGTTTCGAATCATCATATAGCATTTCACTGGTACTCGCTTGAATTAAAAGAGGTGGTAAGCCTTTTAAATCCGCAAAAAGAGGAGAAACTAAAGGATCCTGAGGATCTGCCCCTGCTAAATGCGCTTCATTCCACCAAAACAACCCAACATCCGCTAAAAATGCATCTGTTTCCGCATTTTCAAAAAATGATTCACCTGTGCCCACATAATCAGTTACTGGTGAAAGACAAAATGCCCCAGCAGGTAGTGGTATTCCATCATCTCGTAATTTAATAAGAGTAACGAGTGTTAAGTTACCCCCTGCGGAGTCTCCGGCAATGATAATATTCTCCGGCTTAATATTTTTTGATAGAAGCCACTTATATACGGTGATGGAATCTTCCAGTGGTGCGGGATGAGGATGTTCAGGCGCAAGACGGTAATCGACGCTCAGTACTCTCATTTTTGTAGCCCTTCCTAGTTGAACTGTGAGTAATCGGTGATCATTCGGAGACCCTATTATGTATCCTCCTCCGTGAAGAAATAACAAAACTCTTTCTTCCACTACACTTGGAACAATTTGCCATTCTGCTGGGACTCCATTTGCATCAATTATCTTTATTCTAACATCTTTAGGGATAGGGTATCTTTTTTGCACGAGATCCGCTCCATATTCGGTGCCAAATCGATGGAATCTCGTCAAAAAGAGCTGTTCATCCATAGTTAAAAAACCGCTCATATTTTCTCCTTTTAAAAAACGTTCATTCCCTTCCATCACCTTTTGCCAAAGTGCCTGAAAATCAACCCCCTTATTCTCTTCTTTCTTTAAAAATTTAGTAATTTCCTGTTGTTGAATACCTAAGTAGGCATCCATGATTTTAAGTACATCAGGACGAATTTTTGATCTATTCAAAATTGTCAAGTGATATTCTAACTCCTATCGTTTACATTTTATCATTTATAATTTCTTCTTTATATTAAATTATTACAAAAAAGTATTTAGAGTTTAATTAATAATATAAATAGAATTGAACAATTAATAAGATGAATTTATTTTAAAATTATGTAAAATTAGATAAAGGTGGTCCTTAACACTATTCTTATTGCTTATCCCACTTCCTTCCATTAATTTTCCATTGAATACTACGTTTTTATTATGGATTGGAATGCCAATTTTTGCTATATTACTTATATTAATGACAAAAATTCTAAAACCAATAATAAAAAATGAACTAGGTGCATTAATTTTTTTTTCAGTAATAGCATCAACGATTTTAGTTCATCTTTTTTTCAGAACAATCTAAGATTATTCAGCTAAAAATTATATTTCGTTTATTGTTGATTATGAATTTAAATTAAAATAGGCGAATAATATAGAATTATAAATTTATTTAGATTGATTGTAATGGCACTCTTATATCTTGAATATCTATCCACTTTATTCACCTTCTCTTTCTTTCTTGCGGGAGGAATTAAGATTTACAAGAATAATTCCCAGTATTACTAATAATAAAGCAAATGGATAGATGAAAACATCGAATTGTTCTTGTAAAAATATAGTAGAGAGGATTACTCCAAATAAAGGTACTAATGTTTGGAATATCGCAGCTCTACTAGCATTTAAGCGTTTAACTCCTTCTAAATAAAACGTATATGCTCCTACTGTAGATAAAAATGCTAAATATGCAATTCCAATCCATATTCGAGGTGGTATATTAAAGTATTCTAGCGGATTAAGAAACTCTGGGCTAACAAGTAATGCTATAGGAGTGGTTGCTAAAAATCCAAAAAAAGATACCCAAGTGATTATCCATAGCGATGATGGTTGATAAGATTTATGATTATTTTGGATTTTATTCAAAAAATAACGTGAAGTTACCGTATATACAGCATAAGCAAATGCGGCTGCCAATATTAATATATCTCCAAGGATTCTATTCGAGACATCTACATTCGGAGAAAATCCTACAATGATGATAACAGCCATGAATGCTAACAGAGTTCCTGCAACTTTTTTCCAAGTAAAAAATTCTTTTTTTAAGAATTTGCTGGAAAGGATAATAACCCAAATCGCGTTTGTTGTGACCATTATACTAGCATCACTCGCAGCAGTGAAGATTTCACCTATAAGATAACCTGCTTGATAAATTGTTACAGATGTTAATCCCATGAAGGTTAATATTTTCCAATTTTCTTTTGCAAATCGCCAATTTAAATTTCCTTCTTGATATTTCAGAATGAGAAAAAAGCAAATTACGGCCAGAAAATAACGGATTGCTGCTATCATTAATGGCGGAATAGTCAATCCTCCAACTTCTTCAGATACTAACCATCGACCTAATGGCCAGGTACCTCCCCAAATAACCATAGTTAAGATTAATAATATATAAACAATGATTTCCTGTTTTCTATTAACATTTGAGGTTGAACTTATTATTGATTCACCTATTGAAAATCTCTACTAATCGCAATACGAGTATTTTTCCGTATCTTTCCATTATCTCAACTCACATTTCTTTATACCACTTACTAATTAAATTACGTTTCTTAATATATCTAAGAAGATAAACAGCTAAAACTAACGTAATTACAGTTTCAATATTCCATATAAGTTGATATACTGTTAAATTAGCGTCTATTTGCCATTGTCCAATATAAATAGTACCAAAATCTATGATAGAGTATAATAATATATCAGGAGATTGCAATATTACCCAGGGAAAAAACATCTCTATATTTTCATGTGAAGGGAGATCAAGTAAAAGATGTGTCAATCCTCCAATAAATGCAGAATAAAATGCAACAACAAAATATCTAGTATTATATTTTTTTTTCTTTAAGTTATCCCATTCATCTATACCAAAATACTTTAAAGGCTTATATATAATTCCATTTTTCTTCGCAAGGTTAGCACAAATTGGGCTAATATATCTATAAAATATTATTGTTAATATAACTGTCAAAGGTACGGTGAATATTAACAACCCTAATAGACTATGAGTAATTTCTCTAAATTTAAATGGTAAAAAGAATTCAAAAATCACATTTAAATCAGGGATGAATGTACTGATGCAAAAAGCTGTTCCATCAAACTTATTTGGATATTTTATTTTTAATATCAATCCCGGTGCTTGGTGAGAAAATACGGCGCTCGGCATCTGACTAACATGTAATTTTTATTGTTATGAATTCTATTTATAGTGTAAAATAAATATAATTTATTGTTATAGCTTGTTTAATGAAATTGCAGAGAAAAAAAACAAGGAACTTTTAGACCAAAAAGAAATATAAAATATCACTTTTAATGCAAATGAATATTAGTGGAATAAAATCCTTAGAGTGCTTTAGATATCTTGAAACCTGCCCTATAAATAATGCTCCTTGGTGAAAAAATAAGGTTTAAAAAATATCAATTTAATAAAATTAATAATAATAAAAAAAGTGATTATATGCAGTTTGATGAAGAGTTTAAGAATAACCTTAAAAAACATTTAGATTATTCAGATGAAGATTTAAAGGTATTTATGGAAAATCCAATTAATATAGAACTTCTTTCTAATGCTCCTAAAGTATTAAATAAGACAATTGTTATTGAAGTAGTAGAATCACATGGATGTAACAGCCAACATAAAGTAGGTGATAAGTTATATTTTGATGGTGTAGGTAACCTACTTACTAAACTTAGTCCTAAAAAGATTTGCAGCTCTGCTTTGAGCGCTGTAGAAAAATTAATATTCGCTGCATCTCAGCTTTTATACGCAGATGTTGATCCCAATAAGATGCTAATAAAGAGAGTTGGATGCTCCGATATAGGATTAAAATGTGGTGGTTGGGGTAAAATTGTCATGGAGCTTAGAATACAAGATCGGTAAAGAAGTTAAATGAATTTTAGTTTATGCAATTTTTATATTTTCAAATATTGATGCTTAAGCAATAATCTTTACATTTTTTTTCCATTCTTTTATTAGATTCTCAGAAGATTCAACAAGACATACACTTTGTAATGCCTTTAGAGCAGCTTCATGCATCTCCTGGTTAAACGATGAGGCACAATCCTGAACTACAATAGTATAGAATCCACGGTTACTAGAATCTCTTGCACTTGAAGATATACCTGCATCAGTGGATATACCTGTAAATAAAATAGTTTCTATACCCCTATTTCTTATCATATTCTCAAAATTTGTGCCAATAAACACACTTGATGTGTTTTTATTTAGAACTACATCACAATCTAAAGGAGATGCATCACTATATATTTCCGCTGCTTGACTTCCAGGTCGTGGGGGTTGTGGCACTTTTTCTGGGTCCTTAAATCCGAATCTTTTCATAAACATGAGTATTCTAAACGAAGATTCGTATTTTCTGGGTAGTGGGGAATGTTTCGTATATATAATTGAAATATTATTGGTTCTTACAGCTGTTATAAATGATTTCAAATTCTTGAGGAATTCTTCTTTATTAAAGATTCTACTCACCAGTAAATTTTGCACATCCCATACCAAAAGAGCTGTGCGACCTGGATCTACAATCTCTTTTAAATTCAAATATACCATTTTTTATCAATCATTTATTTTTTTACATAATAAATATATGTATATTTTAAATTATTTTCTATGCAGCCTTACTAATTCTTTCAAATATGAGCATTTTTAAGTCTTAACTAAAACTTGAGTTTAAAAGAATTCAAACTTATATGTCTTTAATTTAAATAAGATTGTTTTTGTAAGAAAATATAAAAAAAAGAAATTAATTAAAATTTACAAATCTCCCTACTAAACGGTATGCGTGCTGCTTACATTTACTAATCGAGGTAATATTATGCAAGATGGATAAGTTGGACCAATAAGCAACGTGTTATTTGCAATATAATGAGTCAAATAATTGGAAGCTAGCGGAGCACCCGTGTTTGGATTAGCTGCGAAACGAGGATAGTTACTGCTCGAAATGGCTACTCTTATTTTGTGCCCAGGAGCCCAAACATATGCTGTGCTCCAACAATCTACAAGAAGTTCGTATATATCATTTTGATTCCCTGACATAAGGCTTTCATCTTCAGGCAAATATCCTTTTCTGCTCCTAACTGTTAAAGAACCATCAGTAATTAACATTGATCTTCCATCTGGATAAACATCTGTGAGTTTTATCGTAAAGTCTGTATCTGTACAGTTCGATGTTACGTACAAATGACCCCAAATTCTTCCAACAGTCTCAACAGGCTCTGTTAAATTACCTGTCTCAAATATCAAAATATCCCCTCTATTTTCAATATCCCTCTGATCCATAGGTCCACATAGATCAAAGGGTTGATTCTGTCCGCCAAGATTAGGAACAGGATCTATTGGGTTATATAAATATGAACATTTCATGTTAATAGTCCCTGATGAAACATTACTTAAAACTTCGCCAGCGTTGAAATACCAAGTATCATTTACATAATCGAGTGGCCAATCATAGGCATATCTCCAATAATTCCATTGATCGGATTCTTCATCAACACTGCCCATTAAATAATAAGCAACTCGTTCTTTATCCCAATTTGCGGGAATATCCAACAGAGAATCATCAAAAATCTCTTGCTCCCAACCTAATACCAAATCATATCCATTGGAATTTTGTGGATATGTTAATTCTCCTTGCTTTGTAGATTGGAAATTTACGTGTGTCCAAGGACCGATTATCATCTTTTGATGTTGTCTAGCTCGTGTTGCGCCCATATCATCGTATCCTATATAACCATCAATTGTTCCTTGAAGAAAATGGTCATACCACCCACCTACATGAAGCGCTCTAACAGTTACATTAGAATAATGTGGTCCCAATTCTATTGATAAGGAAGTTGAATTATACATATCAATATTTTTTGGGTGAAATTGAAAAATCAAACCGATCTGATAATCATAATTATCAGGTGCAGTACTTTCTATCCATGTTTCTACGGATGATTTATGATATGAACCTTGATATATTGCATGATCATACATCTCTGGTGTTCCAAACCATAGTTGTTGGCATAATAATCCC
>JAHLWH010000093.1 GCA_019058015.1 Promethearchaeota archaeon
CTTCTACAGGGATAATAAATTCTTCTTCAACCTCTTCTTCCTCAATTACTTCAAAATCTTCCTTAAATTCCTCTTCGAAATCTTCTATTAATCCATCGTCTTTTTTCTCTGACATAATATCTCTGACATAGTATCTTTTATATGTTTAATATTAAACTCTAATAAAATATAACTTTAATAATTTTTGATTTCTAAAAAAATAGATTAAAATTTAAGTTCTTACGTTATATTTTAAATAAATATAGTCCAAAAAAAAGTTAAAATTTCAAATTGAATAAAAAGAGAGAAAAAAAATGAGAAATATTGGAAGATTGCCAATTGGAATTATTGTGGGAATTCTAGTTAGTTTTTTTTTGGCTTGGGGGTTTTCTGCATGGGCTGATTTCAGCGATATGATTACAACTTTGCAAACCTCGCCGAGCACAGGACTGTATAGATGGATTGGAAAGACATTTTCATTAGATTTAAATTTAATTGGTTTCTTTTCCCACCTGCCTTCTGATTTTGTGGGAGTAATAACAGGATTATTTAGCGGTAATATGCTTGCCTGGATTTTTACAGGAGGTATTGCAGCTTGTATCACTAAGGGAACTAAAAGAGGAATTGCAGCTGCATTATTAGTTTTTGTAATTGATTTTCTTATATGGATTCTTTTTGCTATTTTATCTGGAGTGGATTTGTTAAGCATGTTTTCTGGTGAAGATTTAATAATTACATTCGGAATTATTCTAGGCGGATCTCTAGGTTCATTAATAGGAGGTTTCACATTCGGTTTTGCCTCCGGTCCATATGAAGAATTACTCTAAAAATAACATTTCTGATTAGAAAAAAATGCTTCTATTTGAATAGAATATTTCAAAATAAGTGCATTAAGTCATTAGATGTTTAATGAATGTATTTTAAAACGTTATCTCCTTTATCAACATTTCCGATTAAGCACGCAACCACATCACATTTAACTCGGAGGATTAAAAAAACATTTTTTAATTTAATTTTATCAAATAATGACATGAATGTTTCTAGATTTGCCTGTCCTTTAGCAATAATTAACGGTTCGTCTATAAGCCATTGTAAAAATTTAGGATTTACTAATTCTGGGTCAATGCCATAAGAATTTGATCCTGTAGTGATAATTTTATCTGCAAATTCTTCTAGTTTAACTATATTGGCATCATCTAATGTGGCATCGTTTGTGATTGGCCCTCCTTTTAAGACTGCAGTGGATTTAATGCCATTTTCTTTTAATAATCTCATTACCATTTTATCAAACACTATTTCACCGGCATTATCGAGTATATAGCATACTTTTTTATATTTATTGAGTTTTTCGTTTAATTTATCTATTTGATTTATTTTTAATCCTTGAGTTTTAATTTGATAAAATTTCTGTTTAATATTTTCTGGGTTAAGATTAATTTCATGGCCAGCAGTAGCAAAATCGATTATGTTTCCTGTTATCGAGCCAAGAATTGCGAAATATAATTTTTCTTTGAAAGTTTTACCTTTATTTATTTCCTTCCAAAAGAAGTCTTCAAGGTTTAGAATCGTTTTATTGCTAAGTTCTTTTAGATCTTTATAAGGGTCTTTAATACCGGTAATATTTTTTATAGATTCATACACTTTTGCAGAAAATCTAAAGGGATAGCTATATTCGGAAAATTCTTCTCCTAAAATTTTGAGAATTTGTTTTATTGCTCTAAATTTAATTTCTTTCTTTTTTTCTTTATTAAGATTTGTTTGTTCCAGAGAAAGATCGAGTGTTTTACATGCGATTTCAAATGTGCATGAGGCGCAAATTGGTTCAATATAGGTTTTTTTTCGCATATGAGCATTACTTCAATGAATTGAAAAGATTATTATGGATAAAATAATATTATTACAATAATTACTGTTAATAAAAATTTTCTGGAAATTTATCAATTTTACATTCAAAATCAATGGTTTAAACTTAGGAAATGAAGCAAGAAGAATATATAATTCCTTCAAGAGAACATGTTTTAGAATTACTGAGAGAAGTCAGAGTTCCGGCTCATGTTAGAAAACATTCAATTGCAGTTGCAAAAAAGGCTTTAGAAATTGCAAATAAGATCAAGAGAGCTGAAATCAATAAAAATTTAATAGAAATTGGAGCTCTAATACATGATATTGGGCGTTCAAAAACACACGGATTTAAGCATTCTCTTATTGGTGGTAAAATTTTAAGGAATATGGGGTATCCAAAAGAGTTAGCGTTAATTTGTGAGAGACATATTCTTGGTGGGCTTGATGCAGAAGATGCAGAAAGTATGGGGTTACCAAGAAAAGACTATTTACCTCAAACACTAGAAGAAAAAATTGTATGTTTAGCCGATAAGCATTTTACGGGGCATAAAGAGGTTACTATTCAACAGAGATTCAATAAATGGTTCAAAAAGTATGGTAGAAGTAAAATTCTATTAAAATCTAAAAAAAGAATAGAAGATATTCAAAAAGAAATAGAAGCTTTGATGTAAATGTTAAGAAAATTTCCATTTTTTTATTACTATTGTCATTTCGGCGATTTAAAAGAATTAAGATTTTTGGGGATTTTTTAAATTGTTCCAAAGTTTTATAAATTAGGTAAGTTTCTTAATTTCTGGAAACTAATATATAAATTTTTTATAGAATCTAAAAATATAAGGAAAAATGAAACAAAAAACAGAAATCAAAAAGGTTGATTCGCAAGGTAGGATTGTATTACCACGGGATTGGAGGGAGAAAGTGCTTGGAAACGAAAATGAGGTGATAATAATTAAGGAAGGGGATTTTTTAAAGATAATACCAAAAAAAAAAGGAGATTTAACAAAATTTTTTGATACATTGGATTTAAGTGCGGAATTTATTGAAGATCTTGCAGATTGGAACGAATTTGAGAAAAAAATGTGGGAAGCGAAATGGAGGAGAGATGAAAAATAATTTATTTAGATGCGAATATTTTTATTTACGCTTATTTTAAAGTAAAAAAGCAGAAACTATCTCAAAAAATAATATGGATGAAAGAAGAAGCAAAAAAAATCATTCAAATGGTCAATGATGGTAAAGAAGAATTTTGTATTTCTTTAATTCAGTTATCAGAAATTGTTAATCTCCTTAAATATTCTATGTCATGGGAGCAATTACATTCATTTTTATGGGGTTTGATCTCAAATAATTCTATTGAAATATTAGAGGTATCTAAAATGATTTATATTAATTCAATAGATAAAATACCAAAATTTGAAATGGATTCAAATGATATTTCTGCTTATTTATTAATGAAAGAAAAAGGAATAGATCGAATCTACACATTTGATAAGAATTTTCGAGAATTAAAAGATATAATTTGCTTGCCTAAAATACCTGATAAATTTAATTAAAAATAAATTCTATTAATTTGCTTGTTTTTCTTAATTTTATTTGAAATTCCACTTCTATCTAATATTTTAAGAAGATTGTTGATAGTTTATTAATTTAGATTTCCATAACTAATATTATGAGAATTAAGGATTTCAAGTTAGAACAATTTTTTACAAAACATGAATTCACTGCTCCTTATTTATTATGTTGCTCGGATTGTGAATCATTTAGCGTGGGGGAATTATTAGAATTAGAAGAGAATTCGGAAGAAGAATTAAAAGGATTGTCATTAGGTTATACAGAGACACAAGGTATCCCCCTTCTTAGAAAAGAGATATCCAATTTATATAAAAACATAGATCCAGATGATGTAATTGTTCTTTTAGGAGCAGAAGAGGGTATTTTTATTTTTATGAATGTTTTTCTTGATAAAGGGGATCACATTATAGTTCAGTATCCCGCTTATCAATCGCTTTTTGAAGTTGCAATCTCAATAGGTTGTGAAGTTACTAAATGGGAAATGAATGAGCAAAATAATTGGGAACTTGATATTGATTTCTTAAAAAATAGTATTAAAAATAATACTAAAGCGATTGTAATAAATTGTCCAAATAATCCCACCGGCTATTTAATGTCTAAGGAAAAATTACAGATGATCATTGATATTGCAAAAAAAAATGACATTTATATTTTCTCTGATGAAGTATATAGATTTTTGGAATATGATGATAAAGATAGGCTTCCAGCGATGTGTGATATATATAATAAAGGAATTTCTCTTGGAGATATGTCTAAAACATTTGCACTTCCAGGATTAAGAATAGGTTGGATTGCAACTAAGGATAAATCCTTAATTAAAAAAGTTATTTCTTTTAAGCATTATACATCAATATGCAATAGTGCGCCAAGCGAATTTTTTTCGATATTAGTTTTAAAGAATAAAGAATATGTTATAAAAAGAAATTTAAATCTCATAGAAAATAATCTTAAGTTATTAGATAAATTCTTTAAGGATTATAATCATCTCTTTGCATGGGTAAAACCACAAGCAGGCGTAATTGGTTTCCCTCGGATAAAATTTAATGAAGATATTGAAAAATTTTATACTGATTTATTAAATAAAAAAGGCGTTTTATTGATGCCTAGCACAAATTTTGATTTTGGAGGTAAGCATTTCAGAATTAGGTTTGGTAGAAAAAATATGCCTGAAGCATTAGAAAAATTAGAGAAATACATACAAGAGTACTATTTATGAAGAAAAAAATTAAAAAAATAAGAACTTGAGAAAATTTCTCATTTGTGCTTTTATTTTTACTATTTTGTTGTTTTTTTTTTCGCTTTTTCTATATAGAGAATTTCAATAAAAAAAAATGTAAAGAAAAAGTTTATTATACTTTATAAAGTATTTTTTACTGATAATTAAGATTTAGTTATATGAGGTTTATCTATGTCCAAAGAAGATGGAATTTTATGTATTGATGTATCTTCTCAAAAAATAAAAGTAGCAATTGTAAGTGAAAATTGTGATATCATAGCAATTGCTGAAAAAAACTTCTTTTTTAAAAATGATGATATTGAAGGTTTCGCAAAAAGTTATAATACAGATGAGATCTGGAACATCTTGATGAGTTGTATTAAAGATGTAATTAGAAAATCTAAAATTAATCCAATGAATATTTTAGGAATTACTTCATGCACTCAAAGACAAGCGTGTGTTTTTCTTTCTGATGAGGGTGAAGTAATATATGCTGGTCCAAATTGTGATATACGTGGAATAGATTCACAATATTTAATAGATGATGAGTTTGAAGAAGAAGAACTATTTAATATCACTGGACATAATCCTCCATTAATATTTCCACTTGCTAGACTCCTATGGTTCCAAGAAGAAAGAGAAGATTTATTTGAAAAAATTGGCAAAGTTTTATTATTTGATGATTGGATTGTCTATAAGTTAACTGATATCTTTTGTACTGATCCAACTTCTGCAGCTGAATCTCTCATATTTGATGTATCTAAAAGTAAATGGTCTGATAAAATTATTGATACATTTGATTTTAATAGAGATCTTTTCCCAGAAATTATTCAAGTTTCAGACATTGTTGGAGATTTAAAGACAGATATAGCCAAGAAATTTAATTTACCCAAATCCATTCCTGTTGTTAAAACTGGAGCTGATACTCAAGCGAGTTTAATAGGAACTGCATGTATTGAAGATAATCAAATTGGAATTACTATAGGCACAACAGCTCCTTTATATCTTGTGGTTAATTCACCCCGCTTAGACCCAAATTTAAATATGTGGACTACACTACATGCCATTAAAGATAAATGGTTAATTGAAAGTAATACTGGAATGACCGGAAAAATTTATGATTGGTATAAAGATTCATTTCTAAGTGGGTTATCCAATGATTTGGACTCTATTACTGAAAAATATTTATTAGAAACAGAACCAGGTGCAAATTCTACACTTGCTTTTCTTGGTCCAGAAAGAATGGATATAAATAGTCAAACTAATATTAAACCAGGAGTTTTTATATTACCAACTCCAGGTTCAATTTCAGAAATTCTTTCAGACAGAAAAAATTTTTTAAGAGCGATATTTGAAAATATAGGTTTTGGGATTTTAGAAAATTTAATCCAAATATTAAATTTTGAAAGTAATCATAAAGAGATATTTTTCAGTGGAGGCTTGGCAAACTCAAAAAGTTTTAATCAAATTCTCTCAAATATTTTAAATAAAGAATTATACCTGCCTAATATCAAAGAATCTGCATTTTCAGGTGAAGCAATCAATGTTTTAATTGGATTAGAATATTATCAGAATTATAGAAATGCAATAAATAAACTTGTTAAATTAACTAAGATTAGTCCTGATGAAGATATCGCATTGAAATATGAAAAGATTTATCATCGTTGGAGTCGTATTAAAAAACAACTAAAATTTGTGTAGATTATTCATTAAAAACTATAAAATCCTTTTAAAAATAAATTTTAAAAAATTTAATAATCTTAATTTAATTCTATAAGACGATTAAAAATAATTGATCAATTCAAAAATAAGATGAAAAAAAAAATGACTGAAATTAGTACAATCCAAGAAGGATTTAAAATGATAATAGATCGTTATAATTCCGAAGAAAAAATCAGAAAAAAACTTGCTAATTACGACGAGCCGATCGAACTTACATTTTTAGACAATAATCATAAAGCTATGATTATAGTTAATAAAGATCAAGGAATTGAAATAAAAGATAATGTAGGAGATGATAATGCTCTTGTGAAAATTCATTTTGAGTCGGAACAAGTAATGATAGATTTGTTTAATGGAGAAATTGGGGCTGTTGGTGCATATTCCTCAGGAAAAATTAAAGTAATTGCAGGAAAAATAAGGAATTTGATAAAATTACGGAAATTATTATTTTAAAAAAAAGGGTGTATCTCTTGAAAGCATTAATTACTGCAGAAATTACTGAACCTGAATTAAATAGATTAAAAGAAAGAATAGAAGTTATATATGAACCTTGGAAAGAATCAGGTATACTATATTTTGATGAAGATGAACTAATTGAAAAATTAAAAGGAATAGATATTCTCATCAGCGAGGGCGATAATGTAAAGAAAAGAGTAATTGAAGAATCTTCGCTTAAGATAATCGCCTCCTGTAGAAACGATCCAAATAATATAGATTTTAAAACGGCATCCGAAAAAAGGATACCTGTTATTTATACACCAAAAAGGAATTCTGACTCAGTAGCCGATCTGACTCTTTGTTTAATTTTAGCACTCGCAAGAAATCTAACTAAAGTTGATAAATATTTACATTCAGAGGATTTTGAAATAAATGATTTAGAAGATTGGGTTAGGGATTATAAAAAATTTGAAGGAATTGAGCTTAAAGGTAAGACTATTGGAGTTGTTGGATTTGGCAATATAGGAAAATTAGTTGTACAGAGACTGATTCCTTTTGGGGTGAATTTTTTAATCGCTGATCCTTTTGTTGATAAAGAGAAAGTGAAAGAATTTGGAATTCTTGTAGAATTAAAAGAATTAATGCGTAGATCAGATTTTATAACTTTACATCTTCCCCCAATAGAAGCGACTAATAATTTAATCAATGAAAAAATGATTTCATTAATGAAGTCCAGTGCTTACTTGATTAATACAGCAAAAGGAAACGTTTTAGATTATAGAGCTTTAAAGAAAGCTTTAATGGATAAAAAAATTGCTGGAGCTGCTCTTGACGTTTTCCCTCTAGAACCAATAGATGAAGATAATGAATTTTTAAAATTTGAAAATGTAATAGTGCTACCTCATTATGGTGGAAATACAATTAGTGTTATAAAAAGACATTCAAAAATGATTATTGATGATGTGCTATCAATATTAGATAATGAACCACCTAAGAATATAGCAAACCCCGAAGTTTTAGGAAAAATAGGAAATATTCTTAAAGAAAAAACAGAAGACTCTAATGTTCCATATTATGAATTACGAAAAAAATTAGCAGATGTTGGATTACAATTATTAAAAGAAGGTTTTGTTTCTGGCTCCTCAGGAAATTTATCTATTAGAATTCCTGATGAAGAAAAAATTGTTATAACTCCAAGTAATGTAAAATATGAATTTATCAAGTCAAAAGATATCTTAGTTTTAGATTTTGATGGAAATGTTCTAATTGGTGATAAAAATCCATCAGTTGAAAAAATAATGCACTTAACTATTTATAAAAAACGACCTGATGTAGGAGCAATTATCCATTCTCATGGAGTTTACTCAACGGTACTAAGTCTCTTAAATCTTAATATACCACCCGTAATTGAAGAATTTGTTCCATATATTGGGGGAGAAGTAAAAGTGGCAGAATATGGTGAAGCTGGTTCCGAAGAAATTGCCGAGTATGCACTTAAAGCTTTAGGCGATACAAATGCTGTTATTTTAGCTAATCATGGAAATCTCTGTTGTGGAAGCCATATAGAAGGAGCATTGGAAGTTTTAAAAATGTTAGAAAGAACCGCTAAAATCTACTTATTTGCTAAATTATTAGGCGAACCAAGGGAATTGCCCGAAGATACTGTGGACTATGAGCTTGATGTATTCGAGCTTTTCAAAGAGAGCAAAAAGGTATAATCATTAAGTTTATTTCTATTATCATTTATTAATTTTATTTTATCTTATTTAATATTCCACCTGCTTCTAATATCTCTACTAAAAATTTAGGAATTTTACACATCTGAATTTTGACCTTTTTTGTTTCATTTACAATTTCTTCATTCTTTAAAGAAATTTTTAAAATATCTCCTTCAGAGAATTTCTTTTTTACATCATTAATTTTTAGAGCAGGGACACCAAGATTAATTAGATTTCGAAAGTAGATTCGAGCAAATGATTCTGCTATTACAGTTTCAATTCCTAAAACTTTTAAAACATTAACTGCTTCTTCTCTAGAACTTCCCGACCCAAAATTTTTACCTGCAACAATAATATCGCCTTTTCTCACGTTTTGAACAAAATCTGGTCTTACATTCTCTAAAACGTGTTTTGCAATTTCACCATTATCCCTTAAAATTAAATATCGATGAGGTATGATATCATCAGTATTTATATTATCGCCGAATAAAAAAACTCTACCTTTAATCTCCTTCATAATATTGTGTTACACCTCTCTTGGATCAACAATTTTTCCCTTTAATGCGGAAGCAACAGTGGTTGTTGGTGAGGCTAAATATATTTGCGATGTAATATCACCCATTCTCCCAATAAAATTTCTATTCGTAGTACTTATACAAATCTCACTTGGACCCAATACACCTAAATGACCTCCAATACAAGGTCCACAAGTTGGATTCCCAACTATTGCTCCTGAATTAAGGAAGATTTCAATTTATCCTTCCCTTATGGCTTTTAAATAATTTTCTTGTGAAGCTGGAATAACAATTAATCTAACATCTGGATGAATTTTTTTATTTTTTAAAATTTGGGCTGCTTGACGCAGATCTTCTAGCCTTCCATTTGTGCAACTACCCAAGAAAGCTTGATCAATTTTAATTTCCGGTAATTCTGATACAGGCACTACATTATCAGGACTTGGTGGTTTTGCTACAACAGGCACTATTTGGGATAAATCATAATTAAATTCTTCTATATAGACTGCATTATCATCAGGCATTGTAAGTTTATAGTTAGAAATTGACCTTCCTTTTAACCATTCAACTATTTTATTATCCGGTATGAATATTCCACTCTTTGCTCCTGCTTCTACTACCATGTTGGAGACTGTCATTCGAGAATCAATAGAGAGAGATTTAACCCCATCTCCATGAAACTCCATAGATTTATATTCTGCACCACCGATTGAAAGATCTCTAATTATTTGCAAGATTAAATCTTTAGACATTACTTTTTCTCTTAATTGTCCTTTAAGGGAGAACTTTTGTGTTTCAGGAACCATAAACCATAATTTTCCTGTTGCAAACACCACCGACACGTCGGTTGCACCAATACCGGTCGAGAAACAATTGAAAGCTCCATATGTTGTTGTATGGCTATCTGACCCAACAATTAGCATTCCAGGTCTTGCGAAACCTAATTCTGGTAAAACTTGATGGCATATTCCCTTATCCATACCAATATCATGTTTAAATTTATATTTTTTGGCAAATTTTCGACAATCTTGGTGCATTTTAGCTGCTTCTATTGAAGGTGCCGGAACCCAATGGTCAAGAATAAAGAATATTTTATCTGGATCCCATACTTTATCGAGCTCGAGTTTTTCATATTCCTTATGGATGCGTCCACCAATTTGCTCATGAACCATAACAAGATCGATATCTGCTTCAATAAATTCTCCAGGTGACACTGATTTGTTGGAGGAATGTTCGCTTAAAATCTTCTCAGCAATGGTTTTTCCAGAATTTTCAGTCAATAATTTCACAAAATAAATTGAATAATAATTATATAAGATATTGTTTTTAGCTATAAAATCTTTTCAATACTCTTAGTGCGTTCAAAGTATTCCATTTGCTTAATTTTCCTTTTCGTTCAATACTTGTTTGAAAACGTCCATTGAATATTCGTTCCATTTTCCATTTACCCTCATTATCTTGTTTTTTAATCACAAGATCAATAGCATCTTGCATTCTCTCATCATTGTAACCTAAATTAAGTAAGATTTCCAACATCTCCAAGGCATCAGTTTGCCATAGTCGAGGAAATCCAAAAATTATCCAGTCTTTGTGGGCAATTTGAGACAAATCATGACTTTTTTTATAGAGATGATGATTAAACAAGTAGTCAACTGATTTTTCAATCGTATTTTTAATACTTTTGGAGCGTTTATTTGGAGGAATTTCTGCGAGTGCCTTTAATGTCTTTACTATACCCATGTGGCATGTGTGTGTTCCCCAACATTTTTCATATCTATAAGGCCAACCTTGTGGAGCTTCTACTATTCCATCATCAAAACGTTGATATTGTACAAACCAGTCAATTGCTTTTTGAATTCGTGGGTCATCTAAATAACCAAATCTAATCATAGTCCAAACCATATTACCGGTTAAGAATGGAATTATTGCATCACGGTTACCTCCATTATTGAAATC
>JAHLWH010000094.1 GCA_019058015.1 Promethearchaeota archaeon
AAAATCTTCTAACATCGATTTTAAACAAGTTCTTATCCCGGGATAATAATATTCTAAACATGCTTTAAATAAACATATTTTCTTATCTTTAAAAAAATCTAAAGGATTATCATTATAAGTTTGTAAAATCTCATCTGTATCCAAAACAACTGATTTAATATAACCCTCCATCTTTTTGATCGAAACTCCTATATTTACTCTTCAATTCCAATATTTTTTTTGCTTGCTTTATGAAGATATTTGATTCTCGCAAATTCACAGATCTTTTTTATCTCTTCAATTCTTTCAGAAGGTAAATCAGATTCTTTCATTACAGTACCATTTTCTAAAAACCTTTTACACATTTTAACATATTTCTTCAATTGAGGAATATTATATCCTTTTTTAAAAGCTTCATTTCTAAGTGATAAGATAAATAAAGGTATATTAATACCCTCTTTGGGACAAATTTTTGAACATTTGTTACATAAAAAGCAATACCATATGTCTTCTTCTTTTAAAATTGACTCATCTCCAATCAAAACTTTTTCAACTATTTTCCGAATATTAAAATCCGAGATTTTACTCGCTGGACAATCACCGACACACTTCCCACAACTAATACATTGGATAACATTCCAGTTTTCATCAACATCTGTAATTATTCGATTGAAAAAATCCCAATTATATTTTGATTCGTTTTTGGTAGCCATCATTAATAATTTCTTCCAAATTTTCTATATCTTAAATTATCTCAATTCTCTATATATAAAAATCAATAAAAAAGTTAATTGATTTTAATTTATAAAATATTTTCACAAATTTTTTATTTTGATTTAATTAAAGTCTTTATTTTAACTAATTCAAAAAAAGAAAAAAGAATTATTTTTCTAAATCTTTAAAATAGGGAATAATTTTGTCTCTAAAGATTTCATAGACTTTGTTCACATCTGGCCCTCGATTCATTATTGTCAAATGTGTTGCTCCAGCTTCTTTATATTTCTCTATGCTTGCTATTACATCATCTGTTGTGCCCAAGCAATTAAAATCTTGAAGAATAGTTTTGGGTAGTTGATCTACATATTTTAATAACTCCATTGCACCCTCACTGCTCATATCAAAATTATGAATTGTTAAATCACTGGATAAATTTATATTTGGATAAGCTTCATTGAGTATTGAAGTATTGAGTAAGTAAGATATCTTAAAGAATTCACACCTTTTAATTGTATTTTCCGGATTTTTATCATCGATTGCTACAAAACAATCATATACATAATCAATCTCCGAAGGATCCCGACCAGCTTTCTTAGCAGCATCCGCTACTCTATCTCGATTTTTTTTATATACCCAAGGAGGTTGATAAAGTGGATACCATCCATCTCCTAATTCTCCAGTCAATTGGCGAGTTTTTGGACCATTTCCAGCAATGTAAATTGGTGGGCTTTTTTGAATCGGTTTTATTTGAATATAAGCCTTTTTCATCTCTCCCCAGAATTCACTTTTTGCATTTACCTTTCTTTTTATCCAAAAGTCTCTCATTAGAATTATATATTCTCTCAATTTAGTTAAAGATCTTTTCCGATTCATTCCATACATATCAATATTCATCGCTTCACCAGCTCCAATACCAAACATAGCTCTACCATTACTGATATGATCCAATGTGGCCACCTTATGAGCCATTAGAGCAGGATGGAAACGATGACAATCAGAAACTCCAGTACATAAAGAAACCTTATTCGTTATCACTGCCAATGCCGATAAAAAACTAAAAGCATCAAAGCAAATACCTGGTCCTGGCGGTAACATAGCTGTGTGATCTGCATAAAAAATGGAATTAAAGCCACATTCCTCAGCTTTCTTTGTCCCGTTAAACATATATTCAATGCGTGGTGTAGGTACAGGTATATGAAATCCAAACTTCATATTTTTAAGAAATTGTCTAAACCTATTAAAAATTTATATTTAAAAATAGAAATCATAAGTAAATTTCTTTTTTTCGAGCGTAATACTTTACTAGTTCAAAACCAACAATTGTAATTGATGAGATTAAGAAACAAATTAGCCAATCTAATGCAGTTAGATACATAAACATGAAATTAATCCCTATATGTGCCAAGCCTACTTGAACTCCGGGAACATACATTAATAATAGAAATACAGCAAATAGAAAGCCTAGAATTAAATACATTCTTTTATTACTTTCTTCTTTTATGCTTTTTATCAAAGATTTATTAGGGCGTCTTATTTGTAGAACTAAAATTGTTTCAGAGAAAAATAATGTGGTCATTAGCATAGTAAGTGTCTTAGTAACGTTTAAATCAATCCCTGGAGTCAAAAACATTGTTTCAGTTGTGAAAAGATAACCAGCATTTAGAATATTAAATTCATAATTCAATGGAAAAGCGGGATATATTCCTGTAATACAAATGGAATAAACAACTCCCATACTGATCGCAAGTAATCCACCAAATACTAGAAGTAGTATAATGATATTTTTAGATAAAATTTCTTCGGAATCACGAGGTTTCTCCTTCATTATATCTTTAGATGTAGTATCGAAAGTTAAAACCAGACTTGGGAAAGCATGAAGAGTAATTGACAAGAATATCCATTGTAAGTAGTATTCTTCCGTTAGGAAATATGGCATTCCTAAAATGGCAAATAAAATAAATTGAAAAATACCTTCAAATAAATTTATACATATGAAAAAAAATGCTATTGTTCGAATTCTTGTAAAAATTCCTCGTCCCTCTCGAATTCCTTCGACAATAGATATGAAAGAATCATCAGAAATTACCATATCAGACGCTTCTTTTGCAACATCAGTTCCTTGTATTCCCATTGCAATACCTGCATCTGCCATATTTAAAGCTAATGCGTCATTAACTCCATCTCCTGTCATCGCAACAACTTTCTTCTGATCTTGATATTTTTCAACAATATCTTGTTTGTGTTCAGGAGATACTCTAGCAAAGACTCTTATTTTATTCAATTCTTCAAATGTTTCAATTGATTTTATTTGACTCCCTTCTATTACTACTTCTCCTTCAGATAAGATTGCTATTTGAGATGCAATCGCTTTTGCAGTATTTGGGGAATCTCCAGTTATCATTATAACTTCTACTCCAGCATTGTTGCATAATTCAACAGATTCTTTTACACCTTCTCTTGGAGGATCTAAAATTGTAACAAATCCAATATAAATCATATCTTTTTCGCAATTTTCTCTACTTTCCTCGAGATTTTCAGGTAGGATGTCTATTTTTTTATAACATAGACTCAATATCCTGTATCCCATGTTTGCATATTTATTAACATTATTCAGAATCTCCTGTTTCAAGTCTTCAGATAGATCAACTTCTTTATTATGATATAAAACTCGTTTACATTGCGGAATCAAAACTTCGGTTGCCCCTTTCGTAAATGAGTAAAATTCTTTTTCTTTTTTATATATTTTAGTCATTCTTTTTATTGAAGAATCAAATGGATATTCTCTTATGAATTTAAACTCTTCATCAACATTATAATCTTGTATGGATTTTTGATATAATACATTAAGGGCTCCTTCAGTTGGCGAGCCAATTATATCATATTTATTAATAAATTTTTGACCTTTTGTGGCAGTTTTAATCTCTTTTTTAACTAAAGCTGAATTATTATTAAGAAACCCTGAAATCAGCAATAATTTCAACTGAGGATATTTTTCTACATTTTTAATAATTTTAGGATTCTTTATATCGTCCATCAAAATGATGTCTCCTTCTGGATTATAGCCACTTCCAGAAATTTTAAATATTGAACCATTTACCCAAACATATTGCACACACATTTGGTTTTTAGTTAAAGTCCCAGTCTTATCTGAACATACAACGCTTACTCTCCCTAAGCTATCAACTGAGGCAAGATTTCGAATTACAACTCCTTTTTGAGCCATAAATAAAACTCCAGTTAATAATACAATCGTTGTAAGTAGAGGTATGTTAATAGGCATTATGTCCATTGCCGAGTTTAAACTATCTACTATTTTAAAAGTTGTAAATCCACTCGCAATCCATTTAATCATAAACGTTCCGAACCAGAATATCAAAACTGCTAATCCTAGCCATTTTCCAAAGTTATTCATCTTTTCTCTTATAGGAATTTCACTTGTTCCTGCTTCTTCCATTAAATGTGAGATTTTACCAATTTCAGTATTGCCACCAGTCCTAACTGTTATTGCTTTACCATTTCCTGTTGCAATAAATGTTCCGTAGAACATCATATTTTTCCGTTCTGAAATAGGAATTTTTTCCTCACTAAGAGCTGTTCCTTTCTCTAATTTTTTTACTGGCTCACTCTCCCCCGTTAGACTAGATTCATTAACCAATAAATTTGAGGATTCAATAATCCTAGCATCTGCCGGAATTCTATCTCCTTGATTTAAAACTAATAAATCGCCTGGAACAACATTATTTGTGGGTATTTGTTTCTTTTCACTATCTCTCATAACAACAGTGGTAGGTGCAGATAATTGTCTTAATGCTTGAAGCTTCTTTGTAGCACGATATTGCTGAACAATTGCTACGACACAATTCATTCCAACAATTCCTAAAGTTAAAAAAACTATTCCTAGATTTCCTTCTTCTAAAAATACAACAGCTAAAAATAGGATTAAAGCACCTATTAAATATATTACTATAAGCCAATTGAAAAGAGGTGCTAAATATACTTTAAAAATAGATTTCTTAACTTTAGGAATCTCATTTAATCCATATAATTCGAGCCTTTTCTTAGCCTCAATCTCAGTTAATCCAGCATTTTCATTAGTTTGAAGGATTTCACGAATTTCTTGAATAGATTTATTATAATAAATATCGTTCATTAAAATTTCACTTTTTTTATCTTACTAACAACATAATAAATAAACTTTAAAAATTTTGATTAGAAAAATATTTTTCGTTTTCTTGCAAAATATTTGAAAAGTTCTACTCCAACAACACTTTGAGCAACAAAAACAAGGATCCAAATCCAATCTGTTGGACCTAAAAATATATAATTTAGTTGAAAGTTTAAACCTAGAACATCATTTATCGCATAATTGATAGGATATGAAAATATTATAAATAAAACGTGTATTAAAACACAAAACATACTCATACCCATTAAATATTTGTCGAATTCATTGATAAAACTTTGTTTGAATGAATTATTTGGACGTCGTATGCTCCAAATAAAAGTTGTTTCAGAGAAATATAATACCGTCATACACATAGTTCTAGCTTTTTGGTGTGCTAAATTCATTGGCATAACTAGCCTATCTGAACCATATAGTTCGGGCGCCAAAATATAACTCAGATTTGGATCCAAATTAAACTCATTTATCGGTATTACACCAAAAAAAGTAAAATAATATGATAAAGCAAATCCCAAGCCCATTAAAACAGCTTGAACAATTAATAACATAATTAATTGCCTATTTAATATTTCTTCCTCATTTCTTGGAGGTTCTTTCATGATATCTTTCGGAACTTTGTCTACTACTAAAGCAAGTGATGGGAAAGAATGGACAATTGCAAACACATATATATGCTGCCAGTTATTAAATAGCTTAAATCCTTCAATAGGAAGAAATTCTGCAGTAAAAAAGAAAACTGCTTCCACAATATTTATGCAAATGAAGAAAAATATTATTACTCTAATTCTAGAAAAAATTCCACGACCAATTCTCACTCCTTTTTCTATTGATACAAAATTGTCATCAGAGATTACCATATCAGATACTTCTTTTGCAACATCAGTCCCAGTTATACCCATTGCAATCCCAGTATTAGCTAATTTAAGTGCAAGAGAATCATTAATTCCATCTCCAGTCATTGCTACGATACGATCTTGTTCTTGGTATCTACTAATAATTTTTTCTTTATCAGATGGAACCACTCTCGCAAAAACAGATACTTTATTGAAATCTTCTATCGGTAAAAGCTCTATATTTTTTCCCTCAACAACGATATCACCCTCATCAAAAAGGTCAATATTTCTTGCTATTGCTTCGGCCGTTGCTGGATGATCACCTGTGATCATGACCACGTCGATTCCTGCAGATTTACAATTTTCAACTGCCTCAATTACTCCTTCACGAGGTGGATCTAAAATTACTACAAATCCTAAGAACACTAAATTAATTTCAATTTCATCTCGATTAAATTCTTCATTTTTCGCTATAGGTTTATCTATTTCTTTATAGGCAATACTTAATGTTCGATATCCACTCTCTGCATATTTCTTAATTGAATCCAAAATTTCTGATTGCTTGTCATCATTTAATGATATAATTTTTTTATTCAATACAATTTGATTGCATCTTTTCACAATTATTTCAGAAGCACCCTTTACAAATGCATAATATGTTTTTTGTTTCTTACTTTTAGGTTTATATATTGTGCTCATTCTCTTAATGGAAGAGTCGAATGAAAATTCTTGAATATATTCAAATTCATCTTTTAATTTATTAAGATCAAAACCAGCTTTTTCAGCCAATACTAATAATGCAGCTTCCGTCGGGCTCCCTAAAGCACGTCTAATTCTTTTGGTTTTCATTTTTTTTGCTTTTATTTTCACATCTTCTTCAATTATCGAAGAAATATTATTCAAAACCATAGATGTAATAAAAAAATCAAAATGATTTTTCTTATTAAAATTAGCTCGTTGACCATCAATTTTAATTTCTCCCTCTTTATCATATCCAACACCCGAAACTTCATAGATTTTATCGTCAAACCAAAATTTTATGACAGTCATCTCATTCTTTGTGATTGTTCCGGTTTTATCTGTACAAATAACTGAGACCCTACCCATAGATTCTATTGCTGATAAGTTTCGAATTATTACACCGGTTTTTGCTAAATTAAGCACTCCTGTGAGCATAACTAGTGTAGCCAAAATAGGGAGATTTATAGGGATTACATTCATAGATCTAATAATTGCAGCAATTAATTCTCCTTTGATATTTTCAGAAGTAAAAATATCAAGTAGTGCTAATACGCTTAATTTATATATCACCAAAATTGAGAGATTTATAAATACGATAATAACTAACCATTTAGCAAAATTATTCATTTTCCTTGTTAATGGAATATCTTCTATACTTCCCATCTCATTTAAGGTTTGAGAGATTTTTCCAATTTCTGTTCTTATTCCAGTCGTAGCAACTATTGCCTTCCCTCTTCCGGTAGCAACGTAAGTTCCCATAAATGCCATATTAAGCTGTTTTTGTAAAGCAAGATCCTGTTTTTCTATAGTACTTATGTTTTTTTCAATAGAAACACTTTCTCCAGTTAATGGTGCTTCATTGATTGATAAGTTTACACTTTCAAATAATCTTGAATCTGCAGGAATTTTATCCCCTTGATTGATTACTATTATATCACCGGGAACAAGTTCTCGAGTTTCTATTTCTATTTGAGTTCCATCTCGAATTACAGTTGTAGTTAATGCTGAGATCTTTTTTAAAGACTCTAACGCCTTTTGGGCTCTATACTGCTGAATGATTGCAGTCAATGAATTTGCTATAATTACTCCCCAAGTTATATATGTAGAAGCTGGGTCTCCCAAAATCAATATAATCGTTCCAGAAATCATCAAAATAACGATTAAAAAATTGAAAATAGGAGCTAAATATACCTTCCAAATCGATTTTCTTATTTTTGGAAGCTCATTAAAACCATATTCTTTAGTTCTCTCTTCAATTTCTTCCTGTTTTAATCCCACTTCAACATTTGTATTTAAATCCATTGAAATTTTTTCAGTTGAATCGTTGTAATATGGCTTGGAAGGTATTGCTTTTATCCTTTCTAATTCTAAAAGTGCTTTTTCATCAATGCGTAAAATTTTATTTTGAATTTTTTTAAAAAATTTAGATAAATTTTTGGTTTTTGAAGTGGATCTTTTAGATTCGGCTGCTTGATTTTTCATCATAATTCATAAAATATTGTTTTAACTGTTTATCAAAAACTTATAAAAATTTATAAATTTTTATAAAAATCAAAAGAAAAGATGGTTTCCTTCCTGTATTTATGTAAATCTGAAATCAAAAATCCATCGCACTCATTAGATTTAAATTTTCTAGTTTTTTTATTTAGATCGTTATGAGTGTTTTGGATAGCGAGGAAGAATTTCCGCCTATTTGCAAGCGTTTGCTC
>JAHLWH010000095.1 GCA_019058015.1 Promethearchaeota archaeon
AGAAGATCTTTTGTTTGATAATTTTATGAGATTCTAAAAAACAAATACAAATTTTAATTATAAAAGATTTATGATAACGAATGAATAAGTTCAATACCGAAATCTTGGGCGAACAGGGGTAAAAGTTAGTCCTCTCTGTCTGGGAACCATGAACTTCGGTGTGAGAACCCCAGAAGCGGAAGAAGCTGAAATAATCAATCAGTATATTGAAGCTGGCCACAATTTTATTGATACTGCCAATGTCTATGGTCGTTTCAATGGGAGGGGAGAAGTTGGTTGGAGTGAAGAGATTATTGGGAATACCTTATCTGCAAATGGGAAACGTGGAAGAATAATTTTAGCCACAAAAGTTTGGGGTCATATGGATCCTGAAGATCCAAATGCTGGGGGATTAAGTCGAAAGCATATATTAACTTCATGTAAGGCTTCTTTGAAGCGTTTGAAAACCAAATATATTGACCTTTACCAGTTACATCGCCCTGTTCTTGATATTCCGATCGATGAAACATTACGAGTTCTAGATGACCTTATTAGAAGAGGCTGGGTTCGATATATCGGAACAAGTATGTTTCCTACGTGGAGAATTATGGAGGGTCTCTGGGTGTCAGAAAAATACCATTTGAATCGATTTGTGAGTGAACAACCGCGTTACAATATCTACGATAGAGAGATCGAACGAGAAATCGTTCCAATGGCTCAAAAATATAATCTCGCTATATTGCCCTTCTCACCTTTAGGAGGAGGGATTTTAACGGGTAAATATCGCAAGGGTGAATCATTCCCAGAGGACTCAAGGCTAACATTCGATGAATTGGCTTCTTACTATGTTAACGCTTTAAACAAAAAGTTTTATGAGTTACTCGATATTCTTAAAGAAATATCTAACGATAAAGGGTGTACAATAAGCCAACTTTCTCTTGCTTGGGTTATAACACAACCTGGCATAACTAGTGCCATTATAGGTCCACGTACTATGGAACAACTAGAAGATAATCTGGATGCATTGAATGTGACACTAACAGAAAAAGATTATCAAAGAATTGACGATATGACTATACCAGGAAGCAACATTGAAAATTTTTAATAGACACGATTATTAATTCGTGATTAGCTTACTAATACAGTAACTCTAATAAATTATAATTCAATGGTTTATCTTAGAGATATCTATTAACTTTAACGAGTAATTTCTACATGTTGGAAAGTAATAAATAGGAAAATTTGATTGGCCAGGAAGTCCTGAGAATATTGGAGAAAAACTGGCAGAAATCGCTAGGACCGCAGATGATATGGGATTTTATAGCTTATGTGTGATGGATCACCTCTTTCAGCTGGGAACTCAATATGGCATTATTCATGGACCAGTTAAGGCACCAATGCTAGAAGGTTATAGTACTATTGCATATTTAGCAGGTTTAACAAAACGAATTAACCTTGGTTTATTAGTCACCTGTAATTTTTTCCGACATCCAGGACTCCTAGTCAAAATCGTTTCGACTATTGATGTTCTTTCAGGAGGACGTGCTTTTCTCGGTATTGGTGCTGGATGGTTTGAACGAGAAGCAAAAGGACTAGGCTTTCCCTTCCCCTCTATTCGTGAACGTGTCGAACGCTTGGAGGAAACAATCCAAATTGTGAAACTCATGTAGGCAGGAAAAGTGGAACCCTATAATGGGAAATATTATCAACTTGCAGAGCCAATAAATTATCCACCTCCTCTAAGTCAGCCCCATCCTCCTATTCTTATTGGTGCTTTCGGAGAGAAAAAAATGTTACGTTTAATTGCAAAATATGCTGATGTATGGAATTATGTTATAGGGTCACCAGTTGAAGAATTTGGTGTCCTTAATAGAAAGTTAGAAGAAGAATTTGAGTATCTTCGCAGAAAACTAGCTGTTTTAAGACAACATTGTAATGATGTTGGACGATCTTTTGATGAAATTGAAAAAACTGTTGTAATATATACTAAATTAACCCCAGATGCTCAAAATGAAAATTATGTGATTGACCTCTGTTACGAATTGGCGAAGTTAGGTTTTCAACAAGTCATTTTTGATATTCCGAATGTTAGTGAAATCACACCTCTTAAAATTTTAGGTAAAATAATACCTTATTTATACAAATTGTAATGTTCTGAAAGATCTGGCTTATAATTCGAAAGAAGTATTCTCTGTTGGCAGATCCATTAGAAACTATTGAAGTTTAAAAAAAGATAGAACCACATTTTGCTTATGGAAAACTATATAAAAAATCTGTTAGTCATCCACTAGTATTAAGATTTATTGAATATCCACAAACTTCATTTTTTCGTTTAATCTTTTTGACAAAGATAAAGAAAAGACAAAATGAAAAAAAAATCTTTCTATAATGACATTGTTTTATATATTCCAATTTACAAAATCAAAATTTATTATGAAAAAGAGGGAGGTGGGACTCAACTAGTTAACAAGAATAACGGAATTGCTGGATATTAGGAGATTTTGATTGATCGAAGTACTATAGAAGCTGAACAAAAGGCTTTCAATATAAATATTCTTTCTTTTATATATTCTAAAAGATATTTTTTAATTTTTACACATAATTCTTCTTCATTATAATCTGGAATAAAGGCAATAACAGGCTTTTTCTGTGCTAAAGTGGATGCTAGTTCAGAATCTTTTCCAAAAGTATCACTTTCTTGAACCATATACACTGTACATTTTACCCGTTTCAACATAAGTCCTTCAATTAGTCCTTTGTCTCTATTTAATTCACAATAAGGCTGTGTAGGATCAAAATATCTTATTTTTAAGTCTTTTATTAAAGGATTTGTAAATATTTTTTTAATCGTTTCAAAGGTTTCCTCAAATTCACAATTTTTTCTCATTGAAGTAGCTATATACACATCAATATAATCCCAAATTAGATAAGCATTAGTATTATGAGTTCCTTTTTCTCGATTATCTTTTATCTCATTATCAAGCTTTATTAACATGTTTTTTAAAGGTTCAAATTCTTCTGGTTCTTCACAACTTTCTAAAATTTCTTTAAGATACTCACTTTCTTTTTACACTAAGGTAGAACTTATATAACCTAAATACCAAGTATTCTCTTTATTAATTTTGTTTATATTAATTATTGGATTCGGTCTATTTTTATAAATCAATTCTAGGGTATCGGGTGAAATGTCAAATTTTATAAAATGGTTATCAATTTCTTTCTTTCTTATTTTTGAAAATCTTTTGAAAATAAATTTGAAATTTCCAAAATTTAAGATGCTAAGTCCTCTAAATTCAACGATTCCATCTTTTAGAATCTTAAGATTTAATTTTCCTCCACGAAAAAAGTAATTGAAAAAATCTCTTGAGATCCTATCTTGATTTAATAATAATAAAATCTCATTAAACTGTTCATAGTCTAAAGAACCAGACTTTAAATCCTCAATTATTTTTATTAAAAGGATACGTTTACTTTCATTTAATTCTTCAGCATTATAAGGTTTTCCACATATAATAATATAATATCAATTTTGAGAAATCATCTACATCATTCAAATTTAATTTATTAATATCATAATCTCTAAAAATCATTCTTCTGAGCACTTTTTTAATAATTTATGAGTTTCTATTATAATTATTGTTCAATAATAATTTATTCTTGATGAGAATTTTCTTTTGTTTATTTTTAAATAATTTAATTTTTTTTTATAATACCATATTCAGAATTTTTTCCTACTTTTTTTCATAGTGTGGCAGAATGATTATATCTTATATTTTTTATATCATTTTCTATAAAGTGTAAAATCTTTAAAGGATTTAAAATTGATAAAAATTAAAATGATATTTTCATAAAAATTTTATAAACTTTCTCGTGAATTATTTTTACATTCATCTTATTTACTTATAACTATAAAAAAGATAAAGTTTTTTACTTTTAGATTCTCTTTATTAATTTAATTGATTCTTGCAAAAATTTCTCTTTGTTTTGCATTAATAATCTATTTTTACGTTATCCATTGTCAAACATTTCTAAAAATTTATATTCTATTCTCAATCATTTTCAAAACTATTGTCAAATATTTCTGAAATATTCAAAAAAGATATAAAAAAAATTAATTTAAGCTGTATCTTCTTCTATCTCTGAATTCTTGTGCTTTTCCTTTATTCCACCGATCAACTCGAGAATAATATCCGGTAATTCTTGAATAAACTTCAATATCTTTCCCCTTCCCACTACATCGTGGATTGGTGCATCTGTCAAGAACACCTTGAATAAACAACCCGCATTTCATACAATAGGAAAAATCAAAAGTGTAAGTAAAATACGCAGTCTTTGTGTTGAGAGCGATTTTTTTGGTCATTTTCCAAATACCTTCGGGATCAGGTTCTTGCTCACCCATCCATAAGTGAGTAATTACGCCACCCTTAACAATTGGATGATATTCCGCTTGTTTTAAGATCCTTTCGAAAAGAGGAATATCAGCATCATAATTTAGATGACCACTATTAGTATAATATGGAGAATCTTTTGTTCCTTGAAATAAGACTTTATTTTTATAATGTCTTAGGTCTAACCTTGCAAATCTCTCTGAAGATGATTCGCTAGGTTGTTCCCATAAGCTAAACTTAATTTTTTGAGTGTTATGAGGATGGTATTTAAATTCTTCCGTTCTGTCTGACAGAAATTGAAGAACTCGTTTTCCAAAATTAAAAGCGTTATCTGATTCATGCAATTGATTTCCCGTGTGATATTGGACCATTTCGTTCAATCCAGTGAAGCCCATGGAGAGGCTTTGTTTTCTCATATCAAGTAATTGGTTTCCATCAACTACGCTTGCACAAAGTGGTAATTGCCGATCCTTTAATCTTTGTTTAAGAATATTAAGTTTAATAAGATTTATGTCTTTCATCATGTTAAGACGATCACCCAATATTTCGAATAATTTATCATCATCGCCATTTGCTTGATATGCAACTCTGGGTAAATTAACAGAAATACTTTGAAGCGACCCCATATTCATGTATGATTTTGTCCAATCAAAAGCATCAGGGTCATCACATGTTTTTCTCATACCATCGGGAGTTAATATTATTCTACAACATTGGCTGTGTATTTCATCGGGAAGCCAATCGGCGCAGGTATTTAGAAAGTATGGCGTTCCAAATTTAGCAGTTTCCTCCATTAATTTTAAATAGGCATCTTCATATTTTATCATCCACTCTTTTTTCAATTTAATTTCATGCTTTGGAAATGCAAAGAGTTTTCCAAACTCATCCCCTTCGTAATAGATCTCAGTTAAGCCATTGAATAATTTTAGGGTTTCATCTTTAAAGTCACCATATTTACCTACAACCTTTCCACCTATACCAATTGCATCTATTTCTTCTAATATTTTAGGTACTGTTGGTGTGCATGATATAGAGGTAAATGGAACTTGACCTCCTCGTGCAGCAAAAATTTGATTAGTTTCAAAAATAAAACATTGAGCAGCTTGTTTTATATCTTTCTCATTTAAACCTGAAATATATGGTGCAATCATTGTAGTGAAATTATCATAACCCTGTCCCCCACTAAATTCACCCTGCACTATTCCCAACCATTTCGCTGCATGTAGCATTGCTACCATAGCAGATTTTGCGGGTCCTGAGCATGCTGAGTGGCTCCACGTTTTTGTTGGTGGAAGTCCATACTTTAAAATTAACCTAAGATCCCACTGTTGGCAAAATGGGCGTAAATCGAAGTATCTCAGCATATGAACGTGGATATCCCCAGACAAATGTGCATGGGATTGTTCTGTGGTAAGTAATCTTAAGAGTGCGTATTCTTCGGCTAAACTATCAGCACTCCAATTATGAATTGATTCTGGATTAGAAAATTGATTTGCATTTTCTTTAGTTCCTTTATATAAGAGTCGCTCATAATCCATTAGAGGCATACCGATTCTTGTATAAAGTTTTCTTTCATTTTCAAAACCTTGTTCAGACAAGACGGAACATACTAATTCTCTAATATGTGGTCCCGAGAGAAACTTTATATTTGATGATATGATTCTTCTAACTACTTTTTCGGTTATTATTTTCGCTTCTTCTATGTCCATGTTAGTTTCTTTGATAATACTTTCTTCAATCTTAATGGGATCAAAATTAACTACATCTCCTTTAGATTGAAAGACTTTTGGAAGAAGATTTTTGATATACCATATGCGATGTTGATTTTGTTTAGCAATTTTTTCTTTCGAATCTTTTAAATCTTTATCTTGTATTGTAATGACCATAATTATTCAATTTTTTAAAATTATTTTTAATACTTGTATTTAAGGGTTGGATATTTTTTTCCTAAAAGAAAAGAGTTTTATTCGAAATAAGTGAATCTTTTTGTCGTATTTTGTCGGCACCTCTCCGTTTCCCTCTGTTAGAATAATTTGATACAATTGAATTAATAATTTATTTTTTAGATATAAAAAATTAATGTTTTTTTTATTTTTTAAAAAAATTATTACCACCATAAGAAAATTTATTAATGTGCGCTTAGATATTTATTGATTGATTATATTATGATTTGATATATTAAATTGAGATTTTTTTAAATATTTTAAATTTTTATTTATATTTTTTTTATGTCGTTTATTTTGAGAGAGTTTGCTAACTTTCTAATTTTTAAATTCTTTTTAAGAATTGATTTTGAAATTCAGAAAATTATAATAATAGAAAAAATAAAACTGTCATATTTAAAGAAATAAATTTCTAATTTAATTGTAAAAAAAATATGTATTGTTTAGGTGCTTTATATTTTGAATGAGAAGTTTAAAATTGGATTAGAAGAGATGAAATTTGTTAAAATGTTAGATGGTATTTATAGAAAGACATTAGTTTTTAATGAAACTTTAATGCTTTGTCAATTTTTATTAGAGAAAAATGCTACTATTCCTATTCATACTCATATATCGAGTCAAGCAGGTTTTGTTTTAAGAGGAAAGATAAGGTTTGAAATAGAAGAAGGGGGAAAAATGGGACAATTTATAACAAAAAAGGGAGATTCCTACATTTTTAATTCTAATCAAAAACATGGGGCATTTATATTGGAAGAAGCCGAAGTAATTGAAGTATTTTCCCCTTATAGGGAAGAATATGTCTAAAATAGAAATCTTGATTAAGAACTCAGAGTTACCATTGATATACTGCTAAAGAAAAGACTCCAAATATAGCTAATAGGAATTCTCCAATTAACCAAGACATAAAATATTGTTTCTTTTTTGAGAGATCTCTTCTTAATAGATCAACTACACCAAAACAAAAAACCGTTGTTGTAATACTAAAGATCATTATAATAACTGAAGTTCTAGTAATCCCTATCTCTATATCCCCTATTGTTATCATATGGTTTTCATCAATAAAAGCGAGATATAGGTTTAAAACAAGCAGAGCTCCACCAATTAGGAGCGAGATCCAACCTGTAAATTGAATTATACTTAAAAATTTTTTATCTAAATCGGGTATTTCAGGTAACGCTGACGGTTTCTTTTTTTCTTTTTTAGACATTTTCAACGATTAATTGGTTTTATTGAAAATTTATATCATAAAAAATATACTATCTTACTTTAATTTTTGGTAATTAATTAAGGTCTATTTTTTAAAAAAATAATTGCTTGAGCGATATTACCATTAGAATCTTTTAATGCTGCTTCAGCTTCTTTTAATGAAACATTTGCTTGTGCGGCGACGAGTTGTATGTCATTTTCTGTAATTTCTGGCTTTAATTCTTCATCAGTAATTTCTTCCATTTCAGTTGAATCTGCAATTTGAATTGATTCTACGCTTGAAATATCAATTGTTTTTTCTTCTGCCGTTCCCATAACTTGATATATTTCTTGCCCCATCTGTTTCATTAAGAAGACTTCTGGTTGCTTTATTACCATAGTTTTATATTCTAACTCAAAAATTACTCTATTCACATCAATTTGGTCCATGGAGATTCCTTGTTGCCCCATTTTTCTTCTCATGGCCCTTGACCCAAAAGAATGTTCACCTTTTCTTGCAATTTTAGGTTGTGGTCGTTTTGGAACATCCTTCTTTTTTTTCTGAAGATCTTTTGGAACTTTAACCAAAAAAATTCACCAAAAATTTATACATATTAATTAATACATTAAATGAGAAATATTATTTTATTTATTTCCTTTTCTAATTTTTATTCCAACGCCTTTATCAAATGATAAGAGATATTCAACTGGCAACTTTAACTTTCCAATTCCTAATAATTTATCATTTTCATTAACAACAATAACCTCATCATTTGGTCTTAAGTTTTCATCGATTTTTATTAAGTGTTTGCAAAAAACATTCCTCCCCTTTTTAATAAATTCCGAAACATCATTTTGTACAATCGCTCTTAATTTAGGGGGAGGTATATGATCAATTATTTTTTGAGCGGAATATAAAGTTAAAGCATAATACCCGGAAGTTGGTCTTAAAATAAATAAAAGATTATTGTTGTGATAAATAAATTTAATTTTTTTTGTTTTCTTGGATCTTTCTATTTTACAATTACTTTTATCATTAAAAAAAAGATTGGTAATTTCATTACCGAAAATAAAATCTGATAATGATCTAACTTTTCGAAATGCAATTATGTTTGTATTAGATGAAATATCTTCTAAACGCATTATAATAAAATAGAAATGAATAACAAAATAAATTTTATCATAAAAAAGAAATAATTTTAAAGTTAAGAGTAAAGCTTTGATTCTATACTTTTTTCTTTCATTTTTCCTAGAACTTTAGATGCAGCTTCTAAAAAGTCCTTAAAGGAGATAGTATCTGCCTCCCTTCTAATCGCAAACATACCCGCTTCAGTACATATTCCTTTTATATCCGCTCCTGTGGCTCCTTTTGTCATATCCACTAATCTATTTAAATTAAAGTTTGATTTGTCAATATTCATGCCTCTCATATGAATCTTAAAAATACTCTCTCTTTCTTGCCATCCAGGAATTGGAAAATCTATTAATCTATCAAACCTACCAGGTCTTAATAGAGCAGGATCTAGTATATCAGGTCTATTAGTGGCGCCAATGATTTTAACATCCCCTCTTTGGTCAAACCCATCCATCTCACTGAGAAGTTGCATTAATGTTCGTTGAACCTCTCTATCTCCCGAAGTGGCAATTTGTAATCGTCTTGATCCGATTGCATCTAGTTCATCAATAAAGATAATTGATGGTGCCTTTTCTTTAGCCAACTGAAATATCTCTCTAACTAAACGTGCACCTTCTCCAATAAACTTTTGAACTAACTCAGAACCAATAATTCTGATAAATCTGGCTTGTGTTTCATGAGCTACAGCTTTTGCAACCAACGTTTTACCAGTACCAGGAGCTCCAAATAATAATACTCCCTTAGGAGGTTCAATTCCAATTCTTTCAAATAATTCTGGTTTCTTTAATGGTAATTCAACTGTTTCTCGAATTTCTTGTATTTGTTCTTCTAAACCCCCAACATCGTCATATGAAATATCTGGAATGGAATCAATTACTTCCATGCCCTTAACAAATGGATCTAACTTTGTTGGTAAAATCTCCATAATTGCAAACGTGCGTTGATTCAGCGCGACCCTCACACCCGATTCTATTTTTTGTCCTTTAACTTTTCGACTTGAATTAACTACAAAACTTGGGCCTGTTGAGCTTTTTACTATCGCTCTTCCCTTTTTTTCATCAAGCACATCAATGACAGTGGCGGTAACTAAAGGTGGTTCTCTGAGTCTATCTATTTCATTTCTTAAACTATGAAGTTCTTGTTCTAATCTTAATCTTTCTGCGTCTAATAATTGTTTTTCAGTTTCTAGGCTTCTAAGTCGCTTTTCAAGATGTCGAGTATAAGTGACTAAATACTCTCCTTCTTTGAGATCCTCATTTTTTTTTTTTTCCTTAATAGCGGGCATTATTATTATAACTATATATATTTAGAAAATTTAAATTTGATGAAAATATAAAATATTATTTTAAATATAAGAGAAAAGATGATAATATTATTTAAAATTTATTTAGTTGTAACTATTGGATGATAAGAAATTCAATATCTTGAAATTTTATAAATGAAAAAATTTTTAGCAAATTTAAAATTTTTTTAATTGTAATTATTATATGTGGAATTAATGTCCTATAAAAAGCAAAATTATCCAGAATGTCCTATATGTGGGGGCATAATTTGGGGGAAACCCAGTCATATCATTGTTGAGGGCGTTAGACTCACTGTGTGTCAATCATGTTCAAATTTAGGACAAAGAACTTCAATATCCTCCCCTTCAAAAATTCAATCAAAAATTTTTTACAAAAAACCAATAAAGCGTAAATCGGTAGCTACTCCTCATATAGCGAAACCTAGTGTAAAAAAAGATGATGAGTCAGATCTACAAATTGTCAGTAATTTCGCTGCTAAAATTAAAAAAACAAGAGAGAAATATAAATTAACTCAAGAAAAATTCGCTTTAAAATTACATGAGAAAGCATCTTTAATCCGAAGTATTGAAAACGGAAAAAGAATCCCAACAATCTCATTAGCTAAAAAGATTGAAAAAACTTATAATGTAAAGCTCATTGAAAAAAAAAAAGATGATGAGAGTGACTATAGAAAATATATTCAACAAAAAAAGGCTCCTACGACATTGGGAGATATGATTATTGTAAGGAAGAAAAAGAAATCTGATAACTGATATGAGTTAAAAATTTTTAATTGTATCTTGAAGCGATCCTATTTTTTCCTTTAAGAAATCAATTAATTCTTTGTTTTCATCTGCAACTAAATTACCTCCGCAACCATCCACAGGGCATTTGAAATTTAAATCTACAGCATCATCGAAAATAAATCTAGTTTCAGGTTTTCTACAATTCTCACAAATAAAAAAATAATTATTTAACTCATAATTTATTCGATCCCTTAATTTACTTATTAAGTTTTGCTCTTTTTCTAGTAAAATTTCATTTAACTTATCAAAATCATGCCACCAATAATAGATAAACCAGCCAGTATTTTTATCTCTCACTCTTCTAAATTGAGCTAATTTTGCTGAATATAATTTATATAATGTTTTTCGAACCGTATTTAACTTTAATTTTTCCTCATCATTTGGTTCAAAATCAATATTCATATCTTGAATTCTTTTCTTTATGTTTTCCGTTATTACATCATCGGTTATTTCTTTATTTTTTGAATTCAATAACTCTTTTGCAACTTCAATGCAAATATTGCCTCCGATTACAAATAAGAATGATTTTAATAAGGAATCAAGTTCAGAGATTAGAAATCACTAACTTCTAGGAAATAAATAATATATTAAAAAATATTTGCTAAAATTAAAATTTTTTTAAAATAAACAATTAATATATAATTTTCATATTGAAAAAAAGTAATTATTAAGCAAATTAAATTATTAAAACACTTTTAGCTTTATAAAAAATTATTTATACTGAGAAAGTTAATGAATTTGCATATTCTATTTCATTATTAATCTCAATAGTTCTCACTAATTTTCCTTCTCGTATTGCCTTAAGTCTTATTAAACTGGTGTTTTTTAAGCCTTTAGGAATGATAATATTATTGATTTTATAAATATTAATTAATTTAAATATTTTAATTGTTTCGGGAATTTTATCTTCAAAATCTGGAATTAATTTTTCATATAAAATCTTTTTATTTTTTTTTGATTTTTTCACTGTACCAACACAAAATTTGGTTAATTTTTCAAATTCTTCATGGGTTAGTTTTTTTTTAGACGGTTGTGGTAGTTTTGTTTTGCATTTTACAGAAAAACCTTGTTGATCATTAAAATTGATAAAATAATAACTATATTTATTTAGTTCTTTTATTACCTCAAGGAATCTTGATTTAAAGAATTTTTCTTGAAATGTACCCTTAAAATTTTTAATTTTTCCTGTTGATTTTTTCAATTGCCAATCTAAACCTAACTTTGGAAAAACTATATTTAAATCTGACCTAGCAATGATGTCTAATTTCACTTCAAATTCATTATCGGACATTACAGAAACTACATATTCTTGGATAAAATTCTCATATTCAAAACTCCCAGATATTGTTATTTTATTAGCTGTGAATCTAACTTTTATTACTGGTCCGGTAAACTCTCCTTTAGAATATCTTGTGAAATGTTTGTGGATTTCTTGATAATCTTCTGCTGGATTTTTCAGCATTGAATTTTGAAGTAAATAAGTAAGAAAATGCAAATAAATTAATCCTCAAATTATCCTTATGAAATAATATAAAATAAAAATTTAAAATATTTGATTTTTATCTTTATAGAACTTTTTAAGAATAAAAAAAAATTAATATATTGATAAATTTAAAATAGATATAATATTTATTTCATATCTTTTTTAATCTATGATGATATAATGATAATTCAACTTTATTTATGGGCTTGGATTTTAATTATAATTGGTTTTGGTTTTGTGGGTGTTTTGGTTTTATATGTTAAATATAGTACTGAAGTTTCTATTAAATTATATATTATTACCATAGTTGTTTCTTCAATAAGTTTGGGCTTTGGGGTTCATTTATTCCTAGCTAATTTTGGTATATAAAGAAGAAGTAATTTTTATACAGAAATAATTAGTCAATATTTATTTTGATTTATTAAAAATAGTATAAAATTTAAAGATCGATAGATAGTATGTATACATACATATTCAATAATAAATAGTGAACTTAAATGCTGTTTCAAATAAGTGAAGCTACTATATGGTATATTATTTGGCTTGTTTTAGCAACAGTTATTGTCGCTTTGATTTTATATATCGTTGTAAGATTAGTTGATTCTAAGTTGCGTGCATCAGATAAAAAGTGGATGATTTTATTAATCGCATTTATTATGGTTTTGATTATTCCACTTGTCGTTGGGGCAATTTCAACGGTTCTAGGTGCGCTTGGAGATTTATTGGCAGGACTCCGAACCGCAATATATCCATCAGGACAAAATTTTCTAGTACAATTAGCACCAGTTATTGCTTTTCTATTATTATTCATATTAGTAAAATTCTTGATCACTGATTCCTGGGAACATTCAATATGGATCTCTCTAATAACATTCTTCTTCTTGTTTTTAATATACTGTGTCCTCCCTGAGTTATATAATTATACAGGTGTCGGATTGTAACATATCACTTCAAAATTTCCTTTTTTTTTTTTCTATATTTAGGTGATTCATAATAGAATTTAATTTGGAAAAAAACCCTAGAATAAAACTTAATTCCTTTTTTGACATGATTGCTCTTTCAAATACGTTTTTAAATGCATAATACACCTTTTCTTTTTTATGAGTTCTGATTCTAACTTGCTTTATTAAATTTCTTATGATTTTATAAATAATAAAGCGATCTTGCTTATTAGCTAATAATACTGGTTTATTTCCTCTTCCAATATTTATGATATTTATTTTTTTATATAATTCATATAAGATAATACCGACAGCATGAGAAAGATTTAAAGTAGGATAGGTATTACTGGCTGGAATTCTTAAAAGAATGTCAGCCAAACTGATTTCCTCATTTGTCAATCCTCTTGATTCTTTTCCAAATAAAATTGCAATATTGAGAGGTGTTTTTGATAGAGGAAGTGAAAAGTCTTCAGGGAATATTGTTAATCTTCTAAGATTTGTATAGCGCATACCACTTGCAGTTGTCGCAATAATTAGATCAAATTTTTTTAAATAATTTTTTAATTCAGATGTATGGTATTTTAATGGGTCAATTTCAACAATTTCAGAATTTAAAAGAATTTCCTTACCATGCATTGCGAAACCCCGTGTTTCATAACTAACAATATGTTCTTTATGCTCAATGGGATTAAAAATAACCAAATTAAAAAATTCAAAATTACGCATAACCCTTGCAACGCTCCCAATATTACCAAAATGTTCCGGTTGCACCAAAACTATTGTAAAAGAAAGATTCTTGTAATTTTCATTTACTCTTGTTTCTTGAAAAGAATCATGTTGCCTAAATAATCTTTTTTTATTCATTTATATCACAACTCATTTTCATTTTATATTATTAAAAAAATAACCTTAATACTTAAAATTAAAAAAAAATAGTTATCTATCCTCATTTTTTAGGATTAGATATTAAGAAAAATACAGTAGAAATACTATTATTAGACTTTGTCCTTCAACTTTAATCTAGGGGCTAATCCAAGACTCATCATTTCCTGCATTAATAATTTGAAAGCATAACTACAAACTACTTTAGAAATTTTAGTACCTTGCCCGCAAATTGGACAATAAGTTATGTCACGGTTTCGATCATATACAGCAAGCAATCCACAGCGTTCACATATTAATACAACTGTTTTATCTGATTCATCTAATAATCTCTCTTTAAGAAGTAGAGCACTTCCATGTCCAATAAGACAATCCCTCTCCATTTCGCCAAATCTTAGCCCTCCTTCTCTTGCACGACCTTCTGTTGGTTGCCTGGTCAAAATCTGCACGGGCCCTCGGGCTCTTGCGTGAATTTTATCGGCAACAAGATGATACAATTTTTGATAATAAATAGGTGCACAATAAATACCTACATCATATTTCTCACCTGTAATACCGTTATATAGTGTCTCCCGTCCGTTAAACTCAAACCCAGCTTTTAATAATAACTCCTGTAGCTCAGTAATATTCTTCCACTCAAATGCTGTCGCGTCACCGATTTTTCCAGTAGTACATGCTATTTTCCCACTAATACCTTCAAAAAGTTGTCCTAGTGTCATCCTACTTGGCATTGCATGAGGGTTAATTATCAAATCAGGAATTATGCCGTCTGCTGAAAATGGTAAATCTTCTTGAGCTGCAACTAACCCAATAACGCCTTTCTGACCGTGCCTTGATGAAAATTTATCTCCCAATTCTGGAATCCGAAGATCCCTTACTTTAATTTTTACGAGTTTATTTCCGTCAACTGTTTCAGAAATGATGATAGTGTCTACGATTCCCTTCTCACTGTGCCGCATATTAATTGACGTTTCTCTGCGATTAGGTTGAGATAAATCGAACTCCCCATAAGACTTTATGAATCTTGGTGGAGAGGTTCTACCAATTAATACATCGCCACCATCAACTTGAGTTTCTGGTTCGATAATTCCATCGAATTCTGAGAGAAATCTGTATGATTCTGCGGATTTAAAGCCCCTAACTCCTCTCTCTGGTATCTCAAATTTATCCACTTCTCCTCCTGGATATTTTCTCTCCTCTCCATCATAAGTGCGAAAGAAATGACTGCGTGCAAGACCTCTCTCAATAGAGGCTCTATTGATTATTAAAGCGTCTTCAATATTGAATCCTTCATAAGACATCATTGCAATAATAAAGTTTTGACCAGCAGGACGTTTATCAAAACCTATAATATCCATAGGATGAGTTTTAACTAATGGCATCTGAGGGTAATGTAGAGTGTGGCCTCTAGTGTCAAGTCTTATGTGAAGATTTGCTGAGAACAAACCTAATGCTTGTTTTACCATTCCAGCTTCATAAGTGTTTCTTGGGGATTGATTATGTTCTGGAAATGGAATAATTGAAGCACATATACCCAAGATTGCAGCAGGGGAAATTTCTAAATGGGTATGTTCTAAAGTTAGATCATCTTGGAACATGGCAATAAATGCATTTTCTTCTTCTTCAGCATCTAAATATTCAATTACACCTTTCTCAATTAAATCGGACCATTGATATTTTCCATTCTTCAATTTTTCTATGTCTTCTTCAGTTATTATAACTTTACTATTTTTTACTACAAATAATGGTCGGGTAGCTCTGCCACCATCACAATTTATTTGGATTTCATTTGATTCCGAATAATAAGCAATATTAACGGTTTGGTCAATTTCTCCCCTTCGTCTCTTTTCTCGTATTTGTCTTATTAATGGATTATGTTTTTGATGAATTCCAATTAGTCTTCCATTTAAAAATATTTTAGTTTTATTTCCTTTTATGTTTTTTACCTCATCAATCGAGATAACGCCTAGATCAATTAAAATATGTTCTATACTCTCTTCATCTGTCCCTACGGATATTATTGATGCTAGTGCTAAATTTTTAACTAAGCCACAATTAGGACCTTCTGGTGTTTCGCAAGGACATATTTTCCCCCATTGTGTGGGATGTAGATCTCGCGCTTCAAAATGGGGTTGACTTCGACTTAATGGCGAGACAACTCTTCTAAGATGGCTAAGAGAAGCAACATGATTAGTTCGATTCAGTAATTGGCTAACCCCAGCTTTTCCACCAACCCAATTACCTGTGGCGAGCGCATGCCTAATTCTTTCAGAGATCACATCTGCTCTAACGGCAGTTTTAATATTGGGTGCTCTTCCTCGAACCGCAATTCTTTCTAATTGATATTTAATATCTTTAACTAAGTTCAAAAAGGCAACCCTAAATAAGGAAGTAAATAATTCTCCCGCAAGTTTAAGGCGTTTATTTGCATAATGATCTTTATCATCAGATTCTCTCAATCCTAATGAAAGTTCCATAACTTTCTGACTCATCTGGCCAAGGTAATATGCCTTTTTAATTCGATCGCTTTGTTCATTACCAATATGTGGCAATAAATATCTATCCAATACTTGACAAGCTCGTTTAATACGATAATCTTTTGTTTGTCCTACCGCAACTCTTTTTCCTATATAATCTAATGCATTTTGAAGAGATTTTTCTGGATCTTGATGAACTTGTATTTCTGATGCAACATCTATTACGGGAATTAATTCTTTTTGGATCTCCGGATTATCAGAAATAGCTTCAAAAATTTCACGATCCGATTTAAGTCCTAAAGCACGCATAAGAATTGCTAGCGGGATTTTTCCTGGAACAGAAGGGAAAGAAACTCTTAAATTTCCATCTTTTTTTCGTTCAATTGTTACAGGTGCTCTAAAACCATTTTTTGTAGAAAAAACTTTTGCTTGGTGGGTTGCGCTTGAACTTTTACTTGATTCTTCTGCTAAAATTCTGTTTGGTGCAAGATCTTCTTGAGTTACTAATACTCTTTCAGTACCATTTATTATAAAATAACCTCCTGGATCAAGTGGATCTTCACCTCTGTTTATAAGCTCTTGAGCCGTCAGATCTCGAAGGGGACAATTACAACTTTTTAACATAATTGGAAGCTTACCAATATAAATTTTAATTGTTTCTTGAGGTTCTTCTCTTTGAGTTCTCTCATCAATGGTAATTGGAATCATATCAAGATGAATATCACCAGCATAACTTAATTCTCTAATTCTTGCTTCCAAAGGAGTTATTTCTTTTGTAGCTCCATCAGCCTCCCTAATCATGGGGAGACCGACGTGGATTTTATTGAATTTAATTTTAAATCCGGGGATATCTGGTATCACTTGAGCGCTTTCTTCTACAATTTCTTGCATTTGATGCTCAATAAAATCATTATAAGAATCTAAATGCTGACGGACTAATCCTTTTTCTTCAAATAATTTTTTTAAAATTAACCAAGCATCTTCATTGGTTATTAAATAATTTTCTTCCAAACTCAATATTACTTCACGCAGTTTATTTTACAATAATCTTGATTTAAGATTTTAGATTTTTATATTAGCTAGTTTTTTCTTTAGTTACATACCTATAATATTCAATTTCATCTAAGGTTGTTTGGGATTTTCTTAAAATTTTAACAACATCGCCCTCTTTTGCTCCGATTGAAAAAATTGCAGGATCTGTGTTCAAAATGCGAGGTAAGTCAATAACTTTAATCTTATACTTATTTAGTAAATCTTTAGTTTGCTCTTTTGTTAATATAATGTGTTTAGGGACTAAGTTGTGCCTTAGGACGTCTAGTTTTTTTTTAGCCAAAAGATATCACTCAATTTAATAGAGAAATAGTCTTATAATTTTTGAAATAATCCTTATCTAAAAAATTTTTCCTTTACCTAACCTTTTTTTAAAAAAAAGATCCAATAACCACTTCTTTTAAGTTTTATTTCTATTTCCATATCGGAGAGTGTATCTGAGAGAATTTCAAATATATTTTTTGCACCAATTGTTCTTCTTATAACAAATTGAAAAGTACCTCCTTTTTTTAAATAATAAGGGACTAAATAACAAAAATTTAAAAACTCTTTTTTGCCCTTTTTTAAAGGAGGATTTGAATAAATTCCATCAAATTTTAAATTTTCAGATTTTATGAGGTCAAAATAAGAATTATTAAAGATTTTAACATTTTTAACACGATTAATTTTAACATTTTCTCTAGCACACCAAATTGCCCTACTGTTTATATCGATCATGTATACGGTACTATCTGGATTTTCTTTCGCTAATACAATGCCTATTGGTCCATATCCACAACCCATATCTAAAAGTAAGGCATTGTTAGGTGGTATTTGCATGTATCTTATAAATGTTTTCGTTCCAAGATCAATTTTTCGATAGCTAAAAATCCCCGAGGAAGTTTTAAATATATACAAATGTCCTCGTAAACTTTCTGAAATTGAATAAGTTTTTAAAATTGATTGAGGTGATTTTGAAAAATAATGAGAATTATTTTTATCTTTCATTTGAATTCCGTCCATCGTGGGTAAGTTCTTCTTTTCATAAAGACTTTATTGATTTTTACCATAATACCTGAATTTGCTTTATAAATTTTCATACCACTCTTTAAAGCTGTTCCAAAAGCAATCAATTCATTTTTTTGGGTCATGATTGCAACTATAGTGCCTTTTTGAATTGAGGCATCAACATATAATATACCCGGAGATGTTAAATTTGCTCCATGACATAGTGCATCAACAGCACTATCTCTAACGATTATTTTTGGAAAAGATTTAGTGATTATCTCGAGAGGTTGAATAACTTTTCGTAAGTAAAATTCATCTCCTTCCTCTCTAAAAATAGTGACTGCATCCTTTAAATTCTGTAGAGTAATTAATGTTTTATTTTCTTCGAAAACACTAGATTTGGTCCTTCTTAACTCAACCATATGGGCTCCGCTACATAATGCTTCTCCAAGATCAAAACATAATTTTCTAATATAGGTGCCAGCTTGGCAACCAACTCTAAATATAACATATTGCCCTTGAATATCTAAAATATTATTATAATAAATCTCTCTAATCCGTAATTTTCTCGCAACAGAAGACTTTAAGGGAGGTCTTTGATATATTTTTCCTGTGAATAATGAAAATAAACTTCTAATTTGTCTTTCTGAAATTGGAGAATGAAAAAAAATGACACAAACATATTCTTTTTTTGAATTTAATAAGTAAGAAACTGCTTTTGTTGATTTATTTATGGCACAAGGCAATATCCCGGTTACTTTTGGGTCTAAAGTCCCACCATGCCCAGTTTTTTGTACTCCTAAGATTTTTCGTACCCAAGTTACCACTTCATGACTTGTGGGTCCTTTTGGTTTATCAAGGTTAATAATTCCATAATTTATATATGTTTCGATATCCCGATCTTCAGGTTTACAACCATAATTTTCGTTTATTGGTGATTCTGATTTAATTAAGAGCTGATCTTGAAATTTCATGCTTATTATTGTTTAAATAATACATATTTAATTAATTTATGAACATAGTGAAAAGAATTTATTTTATTAGAAGTATGATTTTAAGCGGGCTTGAGGGGAGTTGAACCCCCGACCTGCGGGTTAAAAGCCCGTTGCGCTACCTGACTGCGCCACAAGCCCTTATATTATTTTTTTCTTTAGAAGTTATAGATTTGATTTAATTATAATATTAAACAAAATAAAAATTTTATTAATTCTTTTTCTTTTCATGCACCGTTAAAATGCTCATAGCTAAAATCTTTTAGGACATTTCTTTTACCATCTTTAATAATATAAATTTTATTTTCTGCTATTACTTTTCCTATTGGAATAAGGTATCCACTTTGATCTTTAATTAATTGTGCGGCTTTATTAAAATCACTGGGGTCAATTGTGAAAAGATGGATAAATTCTTCCCCACCATTAAATATTAATTTTTCAAAAGAGATATTAAATTTTTCAGAATATTCTTTAACAAATTTTTCTGTTGGAACATCATTGAGGTTAATTTCAAAACCAAGATTATTATTTGCTTTAGTAAGTTCTTTTAGAGATTTTGCTAATCCATCAGAAGAGTCAATACTTGACGTTGCTAATTTGTTTTCTGCTAGAATTTTACCTTCTATTTTGCTAACCGAAGGATTAAGAACAGAATCGATTGCTTTTTTATACTTTAGATTAGAAAAATCTCCAAATTTATTTAAAATAATATTAAAACCAACTCCAGTAAGACCAAAACACCCATTTATGCATAAAAGATCCCCAACTTTCATTCCTTTTCTGTAGATTATTTTGTTTTTTTGTCCGAATCCGAATACAGTCGGGTTTATAATTATCTCATCTTTAGTTTCATTAAGATCTCCTCCTAGATACTTCAAATTAAATTTTTTACAAGTCTCAATTATTCCTTTCATAAGTTCTTTGAAATCGGCTAGTGTCATATTATTTGGAAGTCCTAAAGAGATTATTACAGCTACTGGTGTGATTCCCTTTACTAGTAGATCACTAATATTCATAATAATTGATTTTCGTCCGATATGAAAGGGGGTCATTTGATGGGGAACATCTGAAGTAGAAACGAGCATATCGGTATTTATGACAACGTAATTTTGATTTAGATTACCTTTAATTTTCAAATTCATAAAAAAAGCATCATCATTTTGTATTTTTTCACCGGTCTTTTCAAAAATTAATTGTTCGATAATCTCAATGATTTTTGATTCCCCAAGTTCTTTGAGAGTTAATCTTTTCATTGCTTTTCTTGAGTATGCTTTTCTGAAAAAAAATTTATAACTACTTTAAAATTATTATTATTTAATTTTTAAAGGTATTTATAAAAATGCCTCTGTAGCCTAGTGGTATAGCGTCTGATATGTATATGTATTAAAGCACAGAAGTCGTAATCAGAAGGTCGAGGGTTCAATTCCCTCCAGAGGCTTTATTGTTATATTTCTTTAACGGTAAGAAATTTATCAATCATTTGGAATGCAAGCATTTCAAATGCATCATTTACTCCTGTCCCATCTTTCGCAGAAGTTTCAAAATATGAGAGGCCTAATTCTTTTGCTAGTGCTTTTGCTTCTTCTTTTGTTACATCTCTCTGGTCTATTAAATCACTTTTATTCCCTACTAAAATTAATGATGTTTTCTTCGAATCTTTTAATATTTCTTCATGCCATTTCTTTATTTTATCAAAAGTATCTCTTCTCGCTACATCAAATACTAGTAATCCTGTTTCAGAATTTCGTAGATAAGTTTGGCGAACTCGAGCGAATTGAGCTTGTCCTGCAAGATCCCATATGACGAAACGAACTTTTGTATTCAAATCTTTAAATTCACATTCTTTTTTCATAATGTTTGTGCCTATTGTTGCTTTATAACTTTCTTGGAAATTATCATGAACAAATCTCATTACCATAGATGTCTTACCAACACCACCTTCTCCCCCAAGAATTAATTTGTAAGCATACTCTTCCGATTTTACGCCAATTTGTTGAAGTTTTCCTTCTTTTTTTGTAATTATTTCTGACCCAACCTTTTTATAAAGATTTGGTATAACGGGACTTACCTCTCGGCCATCAAATATTCTTGCAATTTTTTCTGCAGCTAAATAAGCATAGGGAAAAATGGGATCAATCATTGCAATACCATCCAAGATTGAGATAAAGACAGCATCCTCTCCGGCTTCGCAAAAGATTAATCTATATTCCTCTGTATCAAATGTTCCTGTTCCAAAATTCCCAGAACTAAATTCTTGTGTAATTCTTTTCAATACAGGCTCGATTAGTGAAGATAAACCACCAACTATTTCCTCATCAATTTTATCTTCTCGAGATTGTGAGGCTAGGACCAATCCTTCTCTGTCCACAATTATTGCAGCTAAAAGATCTTCTCCCACAGTATTAAAATACCATCTTAATAAAGCTTCTAATTTTTTTCTATCTATTGACATGACATAGAATTAATATAATTATAGTTGTAATTGTAAATAATATAAAAATTAAGTAAAATATAATAAGCTTTAATAAAAATTTTTTAGATAGAATTAATAACTTATTCGGATGATAATCTAAATATTTGTTTTTGTAATTAAATTGGAAAAATTTTTAATTTTTTATTAAAATAATTAATTGATATTTATATCTTTAAAAAATTCTAAATAAAGAAGGAGTCGCCAAGCATGGTCAAATCTTGATTTAGGTCAAGAGATTAGAGGTGATGGACTGAGGTTCCATTGGCGTAGGCCTTCGGGGGTTCAAATCCCCCCTCCTTCACCAATTTAATTTTTCAATTTTAGATAAAAATAATTAAGAAACAAAATTTCGCGTTTTCTTAATTTAAGTTTGATTAAAAAATATTTTCTAACCTGTTAATTATGTCATTTTGAATTGGTGTTCCAAGATCAATAAATGAAGCATTATATCCACCTACTTTTACGATTAAATCAATAAATTTTTCAGGATGTTTCTGAGCATCTTTAAGAGTTTCTGTTGAAACTACATTTGGTTGAATTTGCATACCCCCTGAATCAAAGTAGGATTTTAATAAAAAATAAAATTTGTCTATGTTTTCCTCCTTTTCAAGATTTTGTGGATGAATTCTAATGTTAACTGCAACTCCATTTGTAGCGTAATCATAATTTAATTTAGCTACAGAATTTAAAATGGCTGTAATTCCATTTTTTTCAACTTTGTTTACGGGAGATAAACTATTTGATATCGGTTCCATCGCTTTTCTTCCATCAGCAGTGGGTCTGGTAAAAAATCCTTCCATAACGTGTATTCCCATTGAGTATGCTCCAGCATTATATCTACCTCCTCTGAGTGGTACATGTTTAACAACTTCAGAATTAAATAAATCCCATAACTCTATTGCAAGAGAATCAATACTTTTTTTATCATTACCCCATTTATCATAGTTGTTAATCAATTTTTGTCGAAATAATTCTTTATCTTTAAAATTAGAATTCATAATTTGAATGAATTCAGGAAGCGATATTAGGTTTTCTTCATATACTACTTTTTTAATGTTATATAATGAATCGACTAATGTTGCAAAACCATACCCGGTTATGGAAGAAAAGTTATATTTTGCACCTCCACAAACATAATCCTTCCCACTCTCCATACATCCTTTTAATGTAGCTGAAATGAATGGATCTTGAAAGTATTTCATTACTTCAATATCACCCACTTCTGCTATTTTTACTGACTTATTTATATTAAATTTTAATTGATGAATAAAGGCTTCTAAAAGATTTTCAAAAGTTTTAAAGATTGTTGGATCTCCAGTCTGTAATCCATCAACCATTTTTGACATATTACTATACCCATTATTCAAAGTTAATTCTAAAACACCAGGTAAATTCAGAAACATTCGAGCAGTTGCTTCAAAACTGTTACCTTGACCAGTAGGTTCAACGCATCCAATTAAAACATAATCTCGAGCATCTTCTAAAGAATATCCTGCTTTAACCAATGATGGGACTATAATATCATCATTATAAAATGCTATTCCTGAAGTATATTTGAAAACTTTTATTACTTCTTTAAAAAATTCTTTTGGTGTATTTTTGTGTATTCTCACCGATAAGTCCGTAGTAAAAATCTTTAGATTTTTATAAGCTTCAAGAAAGAGATAAGAAAGATCATTTGTAGCATCAACTCTATTTTTATCCATCCCAGAAATAGTTATTGTTTGAGTATTTTGACCTAGTGCATTGGCAACCATTGTATAATCTGTTGGTAATATTGTAACATTCCAAGTTAATTTTAAATTTAATTCTTCTATTAATTCTAAAGCAAATTTGTGAGTAATCTTATTTTGTTTTAAATCTTTTTGATAATAGGGCCATAAAATTTGATCTAATCTTCCTAAAGCGATAACACTTCTATTATAAATGATGTTCGCTATATTTTGAGTAAACCATATACACTGAATTGCCTCATAGAAGGAATCAGGAGGTTTTTGACCAATTTTTTTCATCATTTCTGCAATGGTTTCAAGCTCATTTTTTCTCTGGTTATTTTTTTCATTATATGCTTTTGCATAAGCAAGATCTGAATAACGTAATGAAAAATCAATGGCTGCTTTATAATATATCTTTACAGTTTCATAAAAATCGTTTTTTTCCTGATATTTATGATCATTCTTATCTAGTAGTTTTTGATATGATTCAGCTTCTTTAATTATTCCAGCATAACCTAGTTTTAGCAATTTTTCATAACCAGCAGATAAATGACCTTCTGAAGTTCCTATTTGGATAGCGATATTAGGAGCGACAGCATCTAACTTTCTAGTACTACTGATAAGCTTTTCATCAACCAATCGTTGATATATAATATTACTATATAAAGATTTTCCCTTCCAAAATGGATCAAGCTCTAATAAATCATCAATTTCATGATTTTCAATTTGGAAAGGTTGAAGTTTTCTTTTTCCGAATTTTAAAATACTACTACGTTTACTAAAATTATCATCATAGGAAAGTAAATCTAAATTGATTTTATCGCCTAAATTTTTACTCGTTTCATTTCCGACAAGCAATTCATCATTTCTAATAAAAATAGTCATGTTCTTCAAAGTGTGTGCAAGTGCCTGAGCTCTTTTCAAAATTTCAGGGTCTTCTTTATTTTCTTTATATATTTCGGTAAAGAATTTAATACGTTCTATGCATAAATCATAATTACTTGAAAGAAGATCCATTTTTAACTTGATGGTTCTTTGCAGTGGGTTTTCAGTGCTCAATCTAAAACCAATACCTTTCTTTAAACACTATTTTTTTTTGTGGATTCTTAAGTAAAATATTAATTACATTTACTATTTCTTATAATTTTAACATAATTTTGCTTATTTAAAAAATCAATTGTAATATTTATTTAGATTTTTTTTAATCGTATTTTAATAGAAGTGAGTAAAAAATTTGATTTAAGATAGGATTAGAAAAAGTCTGATAAATGATGTTGCCTAATTTTTGGATTGTTAGCTACAGATTTTACGTATGACTCAATTAATTCCATTCTTTGTTTAGTATAATTATCTAAATCAAATTCTTTTATTATTTTTAATGAGCGGGAAATATATTTTTCGATCCCACCACGATTCACTGTTAAGATGATTTTTCCACCACATTTACATATACCTCCTGTGTATAAAGGTGGGGTTCTATATTTTTCATTACATTTAACACACCTAAAGTTTTGATTGGTGAATGAACGCAGGTTTCCAAGAATGTCAGGAGTTAAATGAGTTTTTAAAATTCTTCTGGCAACATCTTGGACATTTACAGACTTTATGATTTTTGCCAAATATAATTGAGCATGTATTTTTTCATCTATTTTTTCATATAATTTATAGGCCGTAGTAAGAGGGCCAGCATTAATTGATTCAGTGGGATGAGTGAATCCAAGTTGTTCAAATTGGAGTTCAGATCCGAGACGTGTGCTTTCCAATTCCATTTTATCAATTATTTCAATAGGATCCAAATATTTCTCTGTACTTTCATAAAATTCTAAGGGATATTGATAAAGAGTATCAATGTTATGGGCCTCTGAATCAATTTCATTTGGGTCAAGCCTTACTGATATAACAAGTGGTTCATCCATTTTTCCTCCAATTTTACTTGGAAGATAATGCAGTGAAAAATTAAGTAAACAATCCATTAATAGCATCAATCCATCTTCATCCCCATCACAATTACGACGTTTCGCAGCATGCCAGAAAGGGTGTGCGTAAATAGCCCTAGCTGATGAAAAGCCAATAGCTCTCCCAATTATTCCTGCAGAAGTATGGGGTGCTAAACCTATAAAGATTTGGCCTATTAAATCAGATTTATTCTTAATATTATAAAATGGATTTATATTATAGAAAGTTTTCAATTCTTCATCAAGAAAATTGGCAACTTTTCCAAAATATTTTGCACTATGTTCAGACAAAAGAATATCTTGTACTTTTAATTCAAGAATTTGTTCATCTTTTTCAAGAGGTTTCCCATAAATGTCATATAAATAACCAAATTCAATTAGTTTCTTTATAGAAGTTCCAATTTCATTTGGTTTGAAGTGTGTCAATGGGAGATCAGTTGCATCATAACGAATTGTGCCATCTTTATATACAAAAACTCCGTGTAATGCTCTCAAGATTCCTTTTTGGAGTGGTTCTGCAACTTTCATTAAATTTGTAAGCCCATATACACCCTTGACATTAGGAAGAGAATGATTTATCTCTTTCATAATTGAATTAATATATTTTTTAAAATTGAATAATGCTGGAGTTGAGTTTTTCAGCATTCCGTTACAATATGGACAAGATACATTTTTTGCATCAACGAATTTCTTGCAATTAGGGCAAAATTTTTGGAATTTTGTGTGAGTTCCACATGTGTTGCATTTATTAAAAATAGTAATCGTATTACAATTAGGGCATTTTTTTCTGCAAATATCAATTTTGATCTTACCCAATTCAATTGCTTTTTGAATAGTACGAGAGCTGCCTACTTTTTTACTTAAGGGAAATAATACATGAATTGGAGGTTTCATTTTTTTTTCTTCAGATTTTTCTGGTCGCCCCATCCGGGATCCTATATAATGGTAACACATATTTTTGACTTTCGTGGCAGATACTGAATTGAATAAGTCAAAGATATTTGATATTTTAGAGAGATCAATATCTTTTCTTGATTTTAAACCGAAAATTTCCTCATAGATTTTATTTTTTGCCTTGCTAAATACAATTTTATTGTCAATAATTCTATGCGGGATAAAAGCTTTCTCTAGGATAGATTTAATTTCTGGAATTATATCCAAAGTTAAAATCCCATTTTTATAATTATCTATAATGACCTTTCTTAATGAGATGATTTCTTTTAATGTTAAGTTATTCCAAAAATCAGTATAAACCGGATGAAGTGGAATATTTAGAATTTTACTAATAGCAATTGCTTCTTCCGCAGAGGGTATCTTTTTAAAGAAGTCTGTATGATAAGATTTTAATCTCTCTTCCTCAATGGGAAATTTTTTAATTTTTTCTTTATTCTTTTCCAATGAATTCTTTAAATCTAGAGCCCACCATTCTTCACAATATCCACTTGGGAGTAAAATATGATTATTTTCAACGAATTCTCCAAAACCAATAAGAATATCTCCCAAAAAGAGTATTTTTTCAATATCTTTGTACAATTCGTTAGCCATAGATTTGGTTTTTATCTTTACTACGTTTCCATTTTTTAACAGAACAATTGGTGTATCAATACTAGAAACTGGAACAATGGAGGCACTTTTTCCGGGTCTTTCTATTTTAACTTGAGTGCCAATGGCTACAAAATTATCTAAAAGAGTCATTGTTACTGGATGCATCCCGCATGCAGCCAATCCACTATTGCGTGACCTCCCGTAACGAATTCGATGACCTCCAATTTCTGAAGGATAACTAAAGACTGGCCTTCCAGCGATAATATCAGCAATGAATTTTTCATTTTTCACAATTGTTTGATGCTTAGATATTATATTCTCTTTATTTAATTTCGATTCACCTGATTCAGATACTTTTATTAACTCATCCAGCCATTCCCATCCACTTAAATTCATTTCCTTGGTAATCTTTTGAAGTTTGCTTTTTTTTAAAAGGATTCCGTCATTTAAGACTAAACATGCGCCACCTCTAATTCTATTAGTCTCTATTCGAGGAAGATCCCTAAAAGCTGATACCTCCTCTTTTTCTGTTGGATCTCCATTAATTTCTACTGGTAAATTTTTAACTGCAAATCTAATTTCCTCATTAGATGCGGGATATTGCAAATTTAAAATGCGATTATAAAGCTTTATTTCTTCCACCATTCGTCCAATTTCTCCCTCAGTAGCCTTATATTTAGGTAAATTTATTTTTTTTCTTACCATATCAGCAAGTAATATGCATAATGCAGTCGTTGTTCCACCAGCGGCTCGTATAGGTCCAGCAAAGTACAAAGATAAATAAGAGTTACCTAAATTGTCTTTTCGGATAAGAATTCTTGAAATTCCTTCCAATGGAGCTGAAACAACACCTTGTGTTTTAATCGCTAATGCTGCTCTAATTGCTCTATCAACTCTTTCATCCTTTGATTCAATGTTACCTAAATTTTTATCTAATATTTCAGTTGCAATTTCAAATACAATTTCATCTTCATTTAATCCATTCGCTTTTAACTCTCTAAGGCGTTTAGCAATTCCTTTTGGTCCAATTAAAGTTTCTACTCTCCCAGCAAGATCTTTAGCAATAGGAGACTCTACATCAGTTGATGGATCTAATCCCCTACTTCTCGCTTCTTCTGCAATATCGTAAATTTGGTTAACTTGCTGTTCTAGCTCATTAAAATATTCTTCTTGTTTTTTACTTAATACTACCATATTAAACCAAATATTCTGTTTTATAGTTGTAAAATCTGTAATGTAAAATTATATAATACCATATTATATTTTATTCCAATTATTAAGGAGATATTCAATATCTGTTAAAGAGATATACAGTGCTACTATTTTTTATAAAAAAGAAAAAAATCTTTTATTTACTATAATTAATTGCAAAAATCAATAAAGTAAAATAGAGTTTTTATTTATTATTCTCTTTTATTTATATCTTAAGAGGTTATTAAAAAAATATAAAAAATATTCAAATAGATATAAAATTGTTGGATTTTATGAGTTAATATTTAAAAAATTTATGGAATTTGCTAATAGAGCATGGAAAGAAATCACTCACGTTATAATCAAACAGAGATTAGAAAGTTCTTGATTAAGAAGTTATTAAAATCTGGTATTAACATATCACCAGAATTATTTAATTTAATTTTGAAGTCAGATGATCCAAATATTAATATTGATATCTTAATAAAAGAAACAAGTTTCTTACCTTCTTTTAACAATCATATTACGATAGATGAGATACTAAAAATTCCAGAAAATAAAAGACCAAAAATTTTTACAAATTATACTAACCAATATCAAAAAATTAAAAATATTTTAAAAACCTCAGAAATTAATAAAGCAGTTGTTGAAATTGAGAAAACTTCAAACATTTCAGAGGATTTGATTAAAAAAAAAGAAAGTAGCGACATTAAAGCTGAATTTGAAACCACATGTGAGGAAGAAGATAATGAAATTAAAGAAATAATTTCACCTCCCGAAATTTATCAAAACGATTTGTTTTCAGAAAAATATGATGTTAAATCGGCTTATGAGACGAAAATACAAAATTCTCTCAAAATTGATGATAGGAAAGTTAGTAAAGTTGAAATTAATAAAATAAAAATAAATCAAACTTATTCTAGTATAAAAAGATATAGTCCGTTAGCTAAAGAATATGATGCAAAATTTGAGATATTAAAAGATCCAACTGGAAAGATGAATACTTCGGGAGAATACGAAGATTTTTTGGAACTTTTTAAAGACAGATTTTATACATTTAAAAAATTAATGAGAAAACGAGAAAATATTTCAGCAGCAAATAATATTGCAAATATTTTAAGGTTAAATCAAGTGGGCGAGGTAAAAGTAATAGGATTAATCATAAACATTAAAACAACATCATCTGACAATAAAATGATACAAATTGAGGATTTAACTGGACGAATAAATCTTTTAGTAAAAAATGACTCAATTAATTATGAGTTGTTCCAAAAAACGAATTATTTAGTAAATGATATAATGATTTACGTCGAAGGTTTTTATAGACCTGGGGAAAATAATAGACCTGGAATAATTTTTGTTCGAAATCTTACAGAAATAGATGTACCAGTTTCTTTTAACCCAGCATATTCTGATACTCCTTTATCTATTGCATTAATTTCCGATATGCATATTGGAAGTAAAAAATTTATTCCAAAATTATGGAAAAGATTCATTAAATTTTTGAATGGAGAGTTTGGAAACCAAAAAACAATAGATTTTGCAGGTAAAATTAAATATATTATGATAGCAGGAGATTTAATTGATGGAATTGGGATATATCCCAATCAAAAAGAAAATTTAGAAATTTCAGATATTTATAAACAATATGAGAAAGCAGCAGAGTTATTAAGAGAGATACCATCTTATATTAAAATATTTTATTCACCTGGATCTCATGAACCAGTGCATAAGGCATTGCCTCAACCCGCTGTTCCAAAAAAATATATTGAAGGTTTGTTTGATTTGGGTGTTATTTGTGTGGGAGATCCAGTTTTAATTCAAACTGAAGGCGTAAAAACGTTATCATTTCATGGTGACAGTTTAATTGATCTTAATATGTCAATTCCAGGTTTATCTCACGAACAACCCACAAAATCGATGAAAGAAATATTGAGATTTAGGCATTTAGCACCCTCATACGGAGGAAAAAATCTAATTGCTCCAGTGAGAAAAGATTGGTTAGTAATTGATACTATTCCTGATATTTTTCATACCGGTCATATTCACATAAGTGGTTTTGGGAATTATCGTAATATTTTATTAGTAAATAGTGGATGCTTTCAAAATAAAACTAAATATATGGAATCTTTCGGAATCAACCCAACTCCAGGTCGGATTGGTATTATTGAACTAGATAAAAGGAAAATAACTGAAATCAATTTAAATAGTTAAGCTATTAAATAATAACTAATTCTTGTAAAAAAAATGATTATTAATAAAACACCTTCAAATCACAAGGAATTGATAATATATATTTGGAGGAGCTTAGATCTTCCTTCAATTGGGAGGGAAGAGCTAATTTATTATATTTCTTTTGAATTATTTCTTTTAAAACCAAATAAATCAGTTCAATTAGTCAACGAATTAATAAAAAAAGGTTTTTTAGTTGAAAAAAGTGGGAAAATTTTCCTTTCTAAAGAATTACGAGAAGATTTCAATACTTGGCAAAAAAAAGAGAATGAAAAAGTAAAAAATGCTTTAGAAGATATTAATTTAAAAGCAATTAGTCTGAATGATCTTTCTAAAGAAAGAAAAGGTTCATTTAATATGCTTTTAAAAGAATTATCAGATGAAAGTACTCTAAATAGGTCGGTTTCAGTTTCTACAAATTCTTTTACATTTCATGAACTTAATATTGATCAAGGAATAATAAAAGGAGAAGTTCGCGGTACTAAAGAAAAGAGTTATAAATTTGAAGTTGAATTGAATAAAAAAAAAATCACTCATGATTGTCATGATTTTTTGACTCGTAAGAGTAGGCAAAAAAAGTTATGTAAACATTTAATAAAATTATTTCTAATTTTAAAATCAGAAAATGAATCAAAAACTGAAAAAATATTAACGAATATTATCGAAGAACTTGATAATTGGGAATTTATTTAAAATAATTTTTTAAAAGTATTTTTATTTAATTTTGATTTTCCTTTTTGTGCAATAATGGGTTTATAATTAAGGATATGCTTTATATTTTCAATTTTCTCTAAAATTTTAAATAATTCATCTAATGGCATATCTAATTTTACGATTTTTGAACGACCATAGTAACCCATCGATACTACTTCAGCTTTTATGATACCTGCTAATGCCAGCTCATTTATTAAATCACTTACTCTCCTTCGTGTTAATTTCTTAACACCGGGAATTTTTTTATAAATTTCAAGATAGACATCATAAATATCACCAGTAATTATTTTTAAATTAGGAAGATGTTTTGCAATTAGATAAATAGAACATAGAACTAATTGAATTTGTTTGGGTAAACTCTCTATGAATTGTTCCGTATTATCTTGCTCTAAAGATTTTTGAGCTTTATAAGCAAATTTTGACGACACTTTTTTATTACGGCTTCTTTCTGCTAACTCTCCTGCTTTTCTAAGTAATTGTAGAGCTTTTCTAGCATCTCCATGTTCTTTTGCCGCAAGTGCTGCACATAATGGAATTGTCTCTTCCGATATCACGTTTTTAAAAAAAGCAATTTCAGCTCTTTCTCTTAAAATATCTGTCAATTCCTCAGCATTATATGCAGGAAAGACTAATTCTTCTCCACCAAAACTGCTTAAAACCCGAGGATCAAGAAAACTTTTAAATTTTAAGATATTTGAAATTCCAATTAAACATATCCTACATTTTTTTAATTTATATTTCTCATTTAATCTAGTTAAATCATATAATATTTCATTTCCACCTTTTTTTTTAATCAAAATATCGATCTCATCCAGAACAATAAAACATACGGAGTTTCCAACAACATCATCTAACAAATTTAAAAGTTTTTGAAATATTATATCTTTTGGCAAACCTGTTGGCGGGATTTTTTCCTCTGTGGAAAGAGTATTAAAAATATTTGCTAAAATTCTATATGGAGTATTAACTTGCTGACAATTATTATAAATCCACCAAGGTCTATTTATTTGAATTTCGTTACATTTTTCATCAAGTTTCCTGCTAACAAACCTTATGACTGAAGTTTTTCCTGTTCCTGTCTTTCCATAACTTAAAAAATTAAAAGGAACTCCATCTTTTAAAAGGCAAGCTGTAATTTCAGCAATTCTTTTTATCTGTATATCACGATGAGGTAGGTTATTTGGAATATAAGTTGGATTTAACGCATCCCTATTTTTAAATATTTTAGGACTTTTCAAAAAATCTGTATAAAATTGTGAAATATCAAATTTATAATTCAATTCATTATTTTCTTTCAAAACTTTTCCCCTAGCTAATATAAATTCTAAGATTTAATTCCAGTTGAAATTAAGCTCAATAAAAAATTTCATCTGGAGAGAATATTTAAATCTTCCTATTAATCAAAAAAAAATTAAGAACTCATTAATATCTTTTAATAGATTTTTAATATTTTTTATTAATTGATTATTATTTTCCAAAATCGAGAAATCTTAATAAATTTTTATTTGTGTTTTTTACTCCAAAGGAAATATTTTATAAGTAAGAATTATCAATAAACAATAATTATATTTTTGTCGGCAATTAGTTATAAAGAGATATTATTAAACAACGATTATGTAATTAACAAAAAAAATATTAAATCGAAAATTATTTGATATTTTTCAATATAGACAATTTATTAATTTACGTTAATTAAAACATTTATTAATATTAAATTAAATTTAATCAATCATCTCATAGAATTAATTTTATGCGAAATAAAAGAAATGAACTAAATGAGAAGGAAAAAATAAACAAGAAAATCGCCTTTATACTTGCCTTAGTGTGCATTTTTTTAATTTTTATCGATTTTTTAATAATTTCATTAATTTTTTCATGGACTGATTGGGTTGCATTATTAATTTTTTCATTATTATTTATAGTTCCCGCTTATTTAGCAAATGCAGGTATGGTTTTAATAGGCGGAGGAAAGCCAGTTGATGGAGGAAAAAATTTTATTGATGGAAGACGAATTTTTGGACCTGGAAAAACTTGGAAGGGATTAATTAGAGGTCCATTATTAATAGGAATTCCAATTTCTGCAGCAATTTCTCTTCTTTTTATTATTTTATGGGGCGTTATTGAGCCAATTCCTTCTGAAGGGATTGCTAATGGTGTATATAAATATTATAATAGTATGATTTATTATAGATATTATTTTATTGGTGGTAGACCTGATGATAATTTAATTTTTGGTTATTTAACAATAATTATAAGAATTTTTTTGTGTGCTTACGGTGCAGCTTTTGGAGATTTAATTGGTTCTTTTATTAAAAGAAGATTAAATGTCAGTAGAGGAAATCCATTATGGATTATAGACCAACTTGACTTTGCGATGTTTGCTATGATTATGGCATCTATTCCTTCGTTTATTTTGCCAGAAATCTTTTTGCCATTAGATATTTTAATAATAAGTTTTTTACTTATCTTAACTCCATCTGTAGCTATATTAGCCAATACAATAGCTTATTTAATCGGTTTAAAAAATGTTCCTTGGTAAGCGCTTTGTAAAAAAATTTCTAGTCCCTTAAATATAAACAAGAGATTTTAACTGGGTATATAAATTCTTCAAATATCTCATTAACAATTTTTATATAATTTCCTGCTTTGCCGACAGCAATACCTCTCTCTTTAAAGTGGGGGATAAATATAAGCAATTCTAAATCTCCAGTATTGTTTTTTATTAATAATTCTAGTTTTCGAATATTTACATTTGGAAAGAAAGTATAAATTAAATCAATAATTCGTCTCTTTTGTTTAATAATAAGAATTTTTTTTCCGATCAGAGCAAATCTTAATTGTGCTAAATATTTATTTGCTTTCTGAAAAAGAGAAGGCTTAACAAAAAAAAAGATGTAATTTTTATAATGAATTATATTTTCGCAACATATATTAGTTTTAGACATAAAAAATTTCATATATTTTATTTCTTCATTTCTAATAATACTTCTAACGTTTACTTTTTGATTAAAAAAAACAGCCTCAACCCAATTTGAATTATCCGATATTGTCAAAATTATTATCAAATCTACAGTTATAATTATAAAGTCCTTTTTTTTTAATAGATGGTTGTTAAAACATACTAAAAAAAATAATAAATAAATATTTCCTTTATTTAAGGTCGATTTGGTTTAAAATCTGGCTCATTCTCTAATTTTTCTAAAATAATTGAAATTTCTTCCATTATACTTTCACTTCCTTCAAGTAATAAAGTGATTGCGCCTTCCATTCCTCCTACTCCACCACTCCCTACATGATAAGCATTAATATCAAAAATTGACTCCAAAACAGTGACTTCATTCATTATTGTACCAGATATTGGCATCATACCAATCTTTAGACTGTTTTTTCCTGGATCATCAATCTCGTGCATACCCATAATTTCAGATAATTCAACAACATCACCATCTATTAATTTTTCAAGTGTTATTGGAATTAAAAGTTTGAGTCCGAGTGCTTTTATTGATCCTAATAGGCTTCCAATTGTTCCTCCAGTTTTACTTCCTAAAAACACACCAACTTGTCCATTATAATCTAATGCATTACCACCTTTGATGATAATATCTCCTTTCTTGAAACGTTGAATACATTTTACACGATCTGTAACTTCTCTAATTTCCCCATCTTTAAAATAAATTTCTGGCCATGATATGGGATTTACTGAAAGCGATCCAATGCCGTTATGATCTTCAGTTGGAATTATTTGTCCTGCAACAAAATTAGGTTTTTTAAAAAAATATTCACTTTTTGAAATTTTTAGTAACTCCTCTAGTACATATCCTTGAGTTGTTCCTTTTGTTACTAAAATATTTCCCTTTTGCATTTTTTCTTGAATCATTGGAAGACGGGCTATTAGTATCGCAATTAATCTTTTACTTTGAGACGGTTTGAGACAAACTAGTTTCTTCATAAATAATATATTGTTAATTTAAAAAAAAGGATTTTGATTTACGTATTATAAAATATTTTTTTTTTCAAGAATCCAAGATTCAATGAAAAACTCCTGTTGATATGAATTTTGTTTGGGATCGAATTCACAGTGTATTTTACTTTTAGGAATCCAAACTTCAGAACCATTCCCAAATATAAGAAGGATTGCTTTATCTGTCGATTTTTTAATTCTTGCTTTTATTACTTGTTTAGAATTATTCTTTATTTTATCGTTTTGACTATTTTTCGTGTATTGTTCGATTATATTTTTTTTATCTTCGGTATTACTATAATCATTAATATTTTCAAAAAAAGATTCACTTTCAAAAGATTCAAGAAAATCTTCAGAATTCTTAGCTGATGATTCTTTTTTCTTGTAAGTTGTATTTCCAGAAGTTGCAAATGAAATTTTTTCTTTTATTAAATGTTCAATTAATAATTTTAAAAATTCCGTTTGTGGAAATCTTAAACTTTTTGCATATTCATCAACTCTAATCCACAATAATTCATCCCTTTCATCCCAATTAAGACTTATTGAAGTTTTCTCTTCTTTAAATGAATGAAAACCACTCCATTTTGGGAGTTTCTTATAAAGTACGCTTATAATTGTAATCATTTCTTCGATTGAGATTTTTATTGTCTTTCCTTCTCCCTTTGATGGTTTTTCCCATTCATTATTTGCCTTTTTCTTCAGAAACTTAAGAAAGATAAATGGATCTGTTTTGGATCTACTAGATAATATCATTCCAACCTTTTGACCAAAAAAACTTTTATTGTGAATATCTGTCATAAAAATTAAATCCTCAATTAATTCTTATTTTTCTTATTATAATAATGAGAAGTCCCTAAAAGATTAGTATAAAAGTTTTTTGTCGGTTGGCATTTATGATATTACTTAAAAATATTTGATGATTTCTTGAAATTTATTATTCAGAACAATTATTTTGGAATTATAATTAAATTTTTTGGAAAAAAGATAATTATTGTAATATTAAAATAGAAAATAAAAAATAAATTTAGGAATATATTCTTCCAATAGAATCGTCTTTAAACGATTTCCAATCCTAAATATTCTAAGCCTAAATCTATGATCCACCTTTCATATCCACACACTCGAGCGTTTGAGAACGGCGGGCTGAAAGGGTCGCCCGGAAGCTTCCCTCTTACACCCCCAGTCTCACCAACCCTGTCTTTTACAGGAGCTCTCGTCCCCCTTCCACGGTGCACGTCACCGCACCCCGCTCATCATCGATATGATATCTGCGAAGAGGGAATGGGAGATTATTTTCTGGTTGGGCTTCGCGCTTAGATGCTTTCAGCGCTTATCTCTTGGCGCGTGGCTGCCCGGCGATGCCTTGTCAGACAACCGGTAAACTAGAGGCGCCGGCCTCATGTTCCTCTCGTACTGGTGAGACCTTACCATCAATCTCCCAACATACCTGTCAGATAGAATCCGACCTGTCTCACGACGGTCTAAACCCAGCTCACGTTCCCTTTTAATGGGCGAACAGCCCCACCCTTGGAGGTTATGTGCGCCTCCAGGATAGGAAGAGCCGACATCGAGGAAGCAAGCCGCGAGGTCGATAGGGACTCTTACTCGCGACAACTCTGTTACCCCCGGGGTAACTTTTCTATCACCTCAGCTAGCCACAAAAACCTATACTGAGGATCGCTAGACCAGGCGTTAGCCTCAGGATTCCTCGCTTTGCAGAATCCTGTCAGGCCAGCTTTTGCTCTTATACTCTACAACGGATTTCTGTCCCGTTTGAGCTGACCTTTGGATACTCTAGATATCTTTTCTAGAGTGAGCCGCCCCAGCCAAACTGCCCGCCTGCGGATGTTCAACGCATAAAGCGCCGTTAGTGTTTTAAAATAAAAAAGTCGGTGTTCCATTGTTGCATTCCCACCAACCGGAGTCGATGGTTCGACGCTCCCGACTACACTCTGTATCTTATTCCAAAACACAACAACAGGTTGCAGTAAAGCTCCACGGGGTCTTCTCGTCCCGACAGGTATCTCTGGACTGTTCTCCAGAGTGTGATTTCATTCGTCAGAAGGCTGGGACAGTGGGGAGAACGTTGGACCCTTCATGCACGTCTAAACTTACTAGACAAGGCGTTTGGCTACCTTTCCCCTTCCTTAACGAGATCGTTAAGGAATTAAGAGAGTTATAGTTACTCCCGGCGTTTAGCAGGACTTACTCGCGTTGGACCGCGGATTGATCATACTGCCACTGGCCAGGTTTCAGTTTCTGTAAACACGCTTTCGCGATATCAGAAACCTATGTTTTTATTAAACAGTCGTCCCCCCCTAGTCACTGCGACTTAAAGATCCCTACACACTAATGCATGCAGAAATCTTCAAGCAAGCCTTATCCCAAAGTTACGGCTCTAATTTGCCGATTTCCCTAGCCTCCTTTACTCGAACACGCCTTAGGCTACTCACCTTGGGGCACCTATCGACAGTACTTCGAATTTCGTAGTACTAGTGTCGGTTCTGGGTACGGACACGGCGTTCCTTGAATTTTGCCTTTTCATTGAATCCCAGGATCAGCAGAACCCTCCACATTTGGAAGGCTATTCATGCTTTATGGTGGGTCTCAAATTTACTCTACTCGCCACCATTATACATTTAAATAGAGAGATGTACGACAACTCTACTCCACCTACCTAAAACTGTCAGCAAAATTCCGTGCGTTACCGCAAAATGTAGCGCCGTGGTACAGGAATATAAACCTGTTTCTCTTTCGCGCAGAACATTTAAGAATGCACTTAGGACCGACTAACTCTTCGCTGACGACGCATTGCGAAGAAACCCTTGCCCTTTCGGCGGATGGGATTCTAACCCATCTATGCTATTACTATCGCCAGGATCTGCACTCCGGAACGGTCCACTGGAAGTCACCCCCCAGCTTCCGCCCGAACCGGACGCTCCCCTACCGGATCACGAATTCTTCTATTCGTGCCCCTGGGTCTCGGCAGCAGATTTAAGCCCCGTCCATTTTCGGGGCTATTTTTCTCGGCAAATGAGCTGTTACGCACTCGTTAAAGAATGACTGCTTCTATATCCATCTTTTTGCTGTCTTCGAAAAATAACGCCCTTTAGTTTGACACTTAACCTGCATTTTGGGGCCTTAACCCAGGTCTAGGTTGTTCCCTTCTCGGCGATGACCCTTACGGCCACCAACCCGTTTCCCAGTGTCTTCAGCGCCGGCAAATTCGGAGTTTAAGAGAAAAGGGAGGAATTTCTTCCCCTTGCTTTCCAATTAGTGCTCTACCTCACCGGCTACCTCGACTGAGACCTGGCTGAGACCAGCTTCGGGGAGAACCAGCTAAACCCAGTCTAGATTAGCCTTTTGCTCCTATTCTCAGCTCATGAATACGAATTGCACGTCAGTTATCCTGCAGACCTCCATCACCCTTTCGAATGACTTCATCTTGGCCAAGAATAGATCGACTGGCTTCGGGTTTTACAGCAGAAACTTTAGGCCCTTTCAGACCATTTTTCTGGATGCATCCCTTAGAAGATTATATAAAATATCCGAAGATTTTTATATAGATCTAATGTGATGATGCATTTGCAAAAATATCGGTTTCCCTATGCCTACAGAGGTTATCTCCTTAAGCTCGCTTCTACTATAAACTCCCTGGCCCATGTTTCCAGACGGATGATGCAACTCTGGTCCTCTAGTCTCGAATGAACTGTTGCCAGCATATCTTCGACTAGAATCTATCCTTTCGAGCCGCATCCTTAACAAACTATTTGGTTTCAAGCACTTTTCACTACCCTTCCGGGTTGCTTTTCATCGTTTGCTCACGCTACTAATTCGCTATCGGTCTTGGAGAATATTTAGATTTGCCAGTTTGTGTCTGGCACATTCATACGAGAAAACCATCCCGCACTACTCTGGGTATCCAGTATCAACCTTGTAATTTACGGTTACACGGCTATCACGCTCTATAGCTCTTCATTCCAGAAGTATTCACCTTCATTACCGAGGTCGTGCTGGACCCGTACTCCACATCTCCCCAACGTTTCCCTTGGGGATTCGGTTTGATCATTTCCGCTTTCGCTCGCCGTTACTTACGGAATCACTATTGTTTTCTTTTCCTCCACCTACTAAAATGTTTTACTTCGGTGGGTTCCCCACCCCTAACGGAGTTTTCATGGATTATTAGGCCATGAAAGGATGTCCCATTCGAGAATCTCAGGATCAGAGTCTACCTGCGACTACCCTGAGCTTATCGCAGCTTGTCACGCTCTTCATCGGTTTCCAAGCCGAGATATCCACCAAATAGTGTAGGCGTATTGGATAATACTCAGAGGAAGATTTAGAGTGCTTATATTTAGGATTAGTTTGTTTTTTTTTAATTTTTTAGATATTTTTAATACCTAAGACGATTACCTGTTTGGAAGAATATATTCCTATGAGCACAAGATTAAGAAATATATGGAAAGCTTGGAATTAATGATTATTAAAATTCTTAATATTCTGGAGTGTATTTCCAAATTAAATATTATTTAATTATAAAAATTTTGAATTCCTTGTGCCTAGCTTAAACATCATTTCCCGATAAATCAAATGCCCCGAGATTTTTGATTTTCTTCCATGATATTTGTGCTAGTTATTAGGATATTGCATCCATTTTTGGGGCGAGGATGAAATAGTTTGCTCCCAATAACTTATAAATTTAATACTAACATAGTATTAAAAGATCATTGAAATTATAAATTTTATGTTTTTGATATTCTTAAAAATATAATAAATATTTATTAGGTTTTAATAATTATGGACAAAATATATGTTGGAACTTCAGGATGGGGCTACTCAGAATGGAAAGGGGTTTTTTATCCTCGTGTATTAGAACCAAATGAGTATTTATTATATTATTCTGAAATATATTATACAACTGAAATTAATACAACGTTTTATCAAATCCCCCTTCAAAAAACAATCAAGAAATGGGTTAAAAATACACCTGATGATTTTATTTTTTCTGCAAAAATTCCCCGAGACATCACTCATCAATTTAAGTTAAATTTAGATAAATGTTCACCTATATTAAAAAATTTTTTAGATGTTATTGAACCATTAATTGAATCAAATAAACTTTTGGCGCTTTTATTACAATTACCTCCTTCATTTAACAAAGAAGATAATTTTAAAGATTTAAAAGATTTTATTGAGTATTGGGATCGTTCAGAAAAGTATGAACGAGTAATCGAATTTAGACATAAATCTTGGATGGATGATGAAATTTTTTCATTTTTAAAAGAAAATCAAATAACATATTGCGGGGTGATAGAACCACTTTTACCTCCTAGAATGGACATAACAAATAAAAATTTGTTTTATATTAGATTTCATGGATATGGGACTAAACCATGGTTTAATTATAATTTTTCGAATGCAGAAATTGAAAAATGGGCTAAAGAAATTAAGAAATTAGATGGAAAAGTTAAGCAAATTGGTATTTATTTTAATAACCATTTTTCAGGATATGCAGCGAAAAATTCATTAGTTTTTATGAAGGAGCTGAAAATTACTCCCAGAAATCCCCCTGGGAGTATTAAATTGACTAAAATTAAAAAAAAATCTGGAGCTATTCCTAAAAGTCAAACAGAATTAGAAAAATTTTTTAAAAAATAAATTATTAAAGTTGGAAAGACTGTTTTTCATGGTAAATAGTATTAATATTGGAATTATTGGAGCTGGAGCAATTGGATGTCTTTTTGGGGGGAATATTTCTAAAGTAAAATATAATAATCTCACAATAAACGTGTTTTTATATACACGAGAAAGACACAAAAAAGCGATTAGAGATCATGGTTTAATACTTGAACAAGGCGGTAAAAAAGAGAACCTATTAAACCTAAATGTTTTTACTGAACCAAAATATCCAAATCGTCCAAATATTAATGATAAATTTCCATTTCAGTACCTCTTTTTAACAACTAAAGCTTATGATCTTGAATCTGCAATAGATGAATATTGTGAGCTTATAAAAAATTCCAAATATTTTATAATACTTCAAAATGGTATAGGAAACGTTGAAATAGTTAAAAAAAAGTTTTCCCATCTTAAAATTTTGAGGGCTGTCACAAGTAATGGTGCATTAATGGAAAGAGATGGTTATGTAATTCGTACGGGGGAAGGTATCACCAAAATTGGTTTTATAAAAACAGAGAATTCGGAAAAAGAAACGGTTAAAATAAATAAAGAAGATAAGAAAAGTCTTGAAACCTTGAAAACAATTTTAAATTTAGCTAATTTAGAAACAGAAACTGTTGATAATATAGAAAGTGTCTGTTGGGAAAAGATTTTTATCAATGTTGGAATTAATTCATTTGGAGCTTTAACTGGTTTAAGAAATGGAGACTTGCTTGAAATTAAAGGGTTAAGGGATATTATGGAACAAGCCGTTATAGAAGCAGTGAAAGTCGCTAAGAAAAAGGGAATTGAGCTTGAGGCAAAAAATTATGTTAAAATTATGTTAGAGGTTGCTAAAAAAACTGCAATGAATAAAAATTCTATGCTTCAGGATATTTTAAGTGGTAAGAATAAAACTGAAATCTCTTTTATTAATGAAAAAATTGTATCTTATGGAAAGCAATTGGGTGTAGATGTTAGTATTAATGAAGTTGTATCATATTTAATTCATGGATTAGAAAAAGCTAATGACTAAATATTAATTTATTCTTCAATTAAATCTGCTTGAAGGGCCATAAGGTATGCGTTTTCCCCATCTTTGTAATAATTTTTTAATATTTTTTGTTTTTCAAAATGCAATTTATTCTGATAAAGATTTATGGCTTTAAAGTTAGATAATCTCACTTCAAGAACAAATTCTTGAACATTAAATTTTTTTACTTGAAGTAAACTTTTTGCTAATAATATCGTTCCGACTCCTCTTCCTTGAAATTTTTTGTCAACTGCTATAGAAACTAAATGACCTTTACTTACAACCTTAAGCCCAAAATTAGAAATTCCCTTTTCAATACGCCACATAATATATCCTATGATTTTATTTATCTCTCCTTTTAACATAGCTACTAAAAAGGAATTCGAAAATGAGTCTAAAATACTTTTATAGAAAAAATAAGGATAATTTTCAGGTAATGTCTCCTTATTTATTTTTTCTACTTGATGTATATCATTTATTTGACATGGAACTACTTTAAAGAAGTTATCTTCTTTATCGTGATATAATGTGTGTAAATAAAATTTATTATCAATAACCATATTCTTAATATATTTAAAGATTTACTAGATATAAAATTTTTTTTAAATTTAAATAATGATTTTTTTTTTATTTACATAATATTAGGCTAAGATTCTAATATTTTAAAAGCATCTTCTTTTTGTGTTTCTATATATTCTTTTATTAAATTTAACATAGTGTAAATATTTTTTTTATTATTAAATTTCAATATTATTTCATTTAATCTTTTTTTGGTATCCTCCTTTAATTTCTTGGCGATCTCAATCATTTTAGGTACTACTCGGATTATGTTATCTACAATGGTAATATCAGCATTAATGGATGTTCGACTTAATGGATTAAGATCAACTGCAATCACTTTTTTTCCTAATTTCTTCAATGCTTCTGTTCTATCACCATCTTCCAAGGGAACAAATACCACATCTGCTATTTTTATTCCATTAGGGGCAACTCTTCTACGATTACTGGTCAATTCTTCGATCTCAACCATTTCTATTTCGTTTATTCCTAAAATTTCTTCTGCACCTGCCTTTACTAACATATTTTTAATCGCTTCAACTCGTCCTTCTTTTCTATAAAATAAATTTATTTCTAATTTAGAATTGAGTATTTTTGATAATTTAACTAATTCTTTAGAAATCAAGGCTGCTGTATTTCCATTCACACTTATAATTGGATGTTTAGCAAGCATTAACATAGCTACAGCAGCATTCATTGCTTTTATCGCCGGTGGATTTGTTTTTTCTCCAAGAATGTAATCAAAAGCTTCACCTCTACCATGAGCAATTAATCCTGCTTCTGCAACTACTAAATTTTTCATTCCTATTATTAATTTGTGTCTTTCTCTAAGAGATTTTGCACGAGGATGTGAGTCTGGGATGAGGTCAATATTTTCATTTGGTTGGTTCATCTTAAATATAATAAAATATAAAAAAATATTAATTTTATTACAGATTTTTTTTAGTAAGGTAATTAAATGTCAGAAAGATCAATAAAGAGTCAAGACTTAAAAAAATTTAAGACAAAAAAATTATTAGATTTTTTGCGTAAAAAGAAAGGATTTCATACTGAATTAATTAGTTTATATATTCCTCACGATAAAAAACTTTCTGATGTTACTAATTATCTTAAAAATGAGGTTGCTGAAAGTCAAAATATCAAGTCAAAATTAACTCGAAAGAATGTTTTGGATAGCATTGCAAGTTTACAAGGGCAGTTAAAAAATTTTAAAGAAATTCCTGAAAATGGATTAATAATATTTTCTGGAGCAATACCACAAGGAAATGCTCCAGGTACGGAAAAAAATGAAATTTATATATTAGAACCTCCTGAAAAAGTTACAATCTTCAAGTATCATTGTGCTAGTGAATTTTTTTTAGAACCATTAGAATATATGCTAGAGGAACATGATGTATATGGTTTGATTGTTATAGATAGAGGGGAGGCAGCCGTTGGATATTTGAAAGGAAGTTATGTGAAGATAATAAAGGATTTTACCTCTGGAACGCATAGTAAACATAGAGCTGGAGGTCAATCATCGGTAAGATTCTCTCGGCTTATAGAAGAAGGAAAAATAAGATTTATTAGACGCATTGCTAGTTATTGCAACGAAGTTTTTTTAAATATAGATGAATTAAAAGGGATCTTTATAGGTGGTCCAGGTTTTACAAAAAATGAATTTGTAAAGGATGGGAGTTTAGATTATCGACTAAGAGAAAAAATCATAAATACCGTAGATCTCGGCTATGGTGGTAAGGAAGGAATAAGACCTTTAGTTTTAAAAATAAAAGATGATATTAAAAATGTAAAATATATACGCGAAAAAGAAATTGTTCAAAAATTTTTAGGGGAATTAGCAAGAGAAACAGGTAAGGCAGTTTATGGTAAAGAGGAAATTAGAAAAGCTTTAAATTATGGAGCGTTAGAATATTTAATATTCTCAGAGGATTTAGATCTTATTGTTGTAAAAATTGAATGCAAGGCATGTAAATATTCAGAAACAAGAACTGTGAAATTAGAAGAGTTAGTAAAAGTAAGGGAAGAAATTCAAAATACATCATGTCCAAAATGCCAATCTAGTTTGTTTAATATTACTAAAGAAGAATCATTAATAGAAGAATTAGGCGAATTGGCTGAGGTTTCGGGAACAAATATTGAAATTATTTCGACAAACACAGAAGATGGAGAGATGGTTCTACACACTTTTGGTGGAGTTGTAGGAATATTAAGATTTATAATTGATTTTTAAAAATATAATTTTTAAGTCAAATTACAGTAATTACTGATTTAAAATTATCGGTCCACTAGGACATATTTCTAAATCGAAAATTTTAACTTGTGGTTTGTAGGATTCATATATCTCAACAACATCATTAACTCTTTCAGAATCACATAAAGCAAATATTGATTTTCCTAATTGATTCATACTTGCTTTCACATTTGTCAGCTTATTGAGAGAATTCATTAAATTCTGACATTCTGAAAGATTTAGACGGTTTAAGAGGTTTGTTTGTTTTACAAAATTAATAGATTCATCCAAAAAAATAAAAATATCGGGAGATTTTAATATCCCTTTCATGGCTTTTTTTCCGGCATCTTTTATTTTTAAGCTTAATAAGGGATCTGATAAAATTGATTTTGTCTGTATTTCGCCAAATGTACCAGAAATTATCTTTAAGTTTTGGGGATAGGGAATTTTTTCTACAAAAAATGGATATCCAGGCTTTAAAATTATACTAAGTCCTCCATGCCATAGACCTGCTACAGTACCTAATCCTGTCTTATTCTCTACTTCTGCAATATGGGCAATTTTTCCAAGTTCATCATAGGGAAAATTTAAATCCATAAGAAAATTAATCCCTAATGCTGTACCAATAGCTCCTGAACCACTTGCCCCATAACCACAGCCAACAGGAAGATCAAAGTTATGATCGATTCTCATTTTCACTTTTTTCTTAAAAAATTCCTTTAGGTATAAGAAGATATAGTTTGTAGTCTTTGCATTCTTAGTTTGTTCTTGTCCATTAATGAAAATCTGAACTTTATTCTCCTTAGAAGTTTCAATATCTTGGATTGAGATTTTTGTATATCCAAATGCTGTAATACAAAAACCCGCTCCTCGAGAACCAATTTTTTCTGGGTTTCCAATTTTGATTCCATTAATTTCATCAACGATTTGAAAGAAACCAGAAATTCTGTGAGGTACTTTTATTAAAATTTCAGAACTATTTAATGACATAGAAAGCTTTTTTTGTATATTAATTAAATATTATTACAAGGTTTTAATAATCTAAATAAGTTATTGTGAAATTTATGTCTCTTAAAAGAGTTATAAAATTTGGAGGATCCCTTTTATTTGAAGGAGAGAAGATTAATTCGATTAAAATCAAAAAATTTTGTGAATTAATTAAACCTAGAGAGGGCATTTTGGCCATTGTCTGCGGGGGGGGAATTATAGCTAGAAAATATATTCAAACACTCAGGGAATTTGGCGTAAATGAATCGAAATGTGATATGATGGGTATTTATATATCAAGGTTAAATGCTAGATTGATAATTGAAGGACTGGGAAATGCATCTTTTCCTATAGTATTAGAAACTATAGAAGATTTGGCAAAAAATAAGTTATTTAAAAAAATTTTAGTGCTTGGTGGATTACAACCGGGTCAATCT
>JAHLWH010000096.1 GCA_019058015.1 Promethearchaeota archaeon
ATCTTACAGGCTTTGGCAGTTGCTCACTGAATTTAAATTAATTATTATTAGATAAAAAATCTTGGAGTAAAATGGCTAATTTTTCTCCCACCACTTCTGAGATATCTTCAAGTTTTGCTCTTTTTATTCCATCTACACTTCCAAAAGTTTCTAATAATTTTGTTCTTTTAACAGGACCAATTCCGGGAATATCATCTAAAATTGATTTTGAAACTCTTTTTTCCCTTAGTTTTCTATGCAATTTTACTCCAAATCGGTGAGCTTCATCTCTAACTCGTTGCAAAAGTTTGAGTGCCGCCGAATCATCCGATAATCTGATTGGTTCTTTTTTATTAGGGAGATATATTTCTTCAAATTTCTTTGCTAAACCTAATATTGGTGTATTTCCTATTCCTAAATCATTTAAAACAGATAGAGATGCATTTAATTGACCTTTACCTCCATCTATTAGGATTAAATCGGGAAGTTCTAGATTTTTTTCAATTAAAGAGTTATAGCGACGATACACTACTTCTTTCATCATACCTACATCATCAGGTGTAGATTTAGACCTTATTTTGTAATGTCGATACCATTTTTTATTGGGTTTTCCATCAAGAAAAGTCACTAAAGATCCTGTAGGATCAGTACCTTGAATATTGGAAATATCAAATCCTTCAATAATATGAGGTATATTAGGGAGATTTAGGACCTCTTTCAGCTCATTAAGAGCTAGATTTATTTGATTAGGGCTCTCCAATTCTAATTCTTGTTTTATTTTTTCTTGCTCAACAATTACTTTTGCATTCTTATTGGCAATTTTTAAAAATCCTTCCTCGAAATGATCACTTGGAGTTTTAACTATAATTTTTTTCTTTATTTTTTCACCTAATAGATCTTTTAATACTTTAACATCCTCGTGTATTTCACTTACAATTATTTCGTTAGGGACTTTTGTTGCTGGATGAAGATAATACTGTTTCATAAAGGCGGGTATAATTCCATTCTTTTCAATAAGTTTACCTTTCAAATCGTATATAAATGGAATTTTTCCCGATATCTTTCCTTCTCTTATTAATAAAATCAAAACAGCCGAATATTCTTTATCCTTATAATAACTAATAATATCTTGATTTTTTTTATTTCCAGAAATTATTGTTTGTTTAATCGTCACACGAGTTAAATCACCTAATCTATCACGCCATATTGCAGCAGATTCAAAATTTTGCTCTTCTACTGCTTTTTCCATTTTATTTTTAAGAATCTTTGTTAATTTTTCGGTTTCTCCTTTAAGAAACAATTCCACTTGTTTTATGTTTTGTAAATAATCTTCAGGTGTAATTTTACCAATACATGGACCGGGACATAATTTTATTTGATAATACATACAAGCCTTTTTTTGATTTTCCTTAACTTTTCTCTTACAAGTACAAAATGGGATTGTTTTACGTATAAATCTCAGAATACGTCTTAATTCTTTTTTATCTGTATATGGCCCGATAAACAGATTTTTTTGATTATATTTGTGTGGACCTCTAATAACTCTAATTCTAGGATATTTTTCGGAATAAATTATCATTAAAAAAGGATAAGTTGTGTCATCACGAAATCTAACATTATATTTTGGAAGATGTTTCTTAATTTGAATATTCTCTAATATAAATGCTTCCTTTTCATTCTCAGTTATTATATAGTCAATATCCGTAATGTTGTTAACTAAATCTTTAATTTTTTCTCCAAAATAAGGATCTCTATAAGTCGATTTTTGAAAATATTGAGAAACTCTTTTATTTAAATCGATAGCCTTCCCTATATAAAGTATTTTTCCATTTTTATCTCTAAATAAATAAACTCCCGGATTATGAGGAAGACTCTTTCTCTGAACTTCTAAATCTACCATAAAAACTACAAAGAATATTAATTACTTTTAATATTTAAAGAAATTCCCTTATTAAAATAAGTAGAGCATATTATAAATATAATTGAAGTGTAATTTTTTTTACTTACAATAACAAAAGTTACTTTCATATTTATTATTTAATGCAAATATATTAAACTTACATTGGATTTTGTTGAGAGAAGGATATAAAGTAAGATTGATTATAAAGGTTCAAGATAAAAAACAATTTTTGGATACAAGGGAATTATTATTTCGATATTTTAATAGAATTTTAAAAAAATTATTTTTTTTTTAATTTAATCTAAAAGGGTCCTTACCAAGATTCTACTTTTAATTCCTTAATATTTTCAAAATGTTTAATATTTCTTGTAATTAATGAAGTATTATTTTGAATAACAATTGCGGCTATTATTAAATCAAAATCATTGATTAATTTGCCTGTTTCTTTAAGATCCTTATAAATCTTACCATAGATTTTACAGGATTCCTCCGTTAATGATAAGATATCAACATATTCTAAGAATTCTTTAATAATTTTCAAATTCTTTTCGCATTGTGTAGATAAATATATCCCCCTGTAGAGTTCTAACAAATTTATAATAGTGATTTCCAAATATATTTTATTTTCGATAAAATAATCTATTTTATTTATAGCCTCTTCATTTTCTTTCCAAGATTGAATAATAATATCAGTATCTAAAACAACCATTAGATTTTCACACTTTTTAGGTGTTCTTTTTCTCTATTTTTATAAATATCTTGTAAAATATTTTCCCATTCATCTACTTGTCCTTTTAGACAACCATATAACGCCTTTATTCCTTTGCTTTTATATTTTGGAGCTAAGAGCCTTATAATAACTTCTGAAAATGATTCTTTTTCAGATCTTTTACGTTTTTTCAATAATGTATAAGCTTTTAATGAAACAGTTATTGTTTTATGTGCCATAATGTATATATATTTAAACATAGATTTAAATGTATTTAAACATAAATTTAAATGTATTTAAACATAACTATTTATTTATTATCATTTTTATTAGCTGGATATCGTTTTTTATTTTAATAAAATCAGTGATAATAGAGATTTCTAAATATATATCTAATAAGAGAATAGAATAAAATTTTTTAAAAGTGAAATCAGCATTTATAAATATTTATTGAATAAAAAATTAAAATTTTAATTATTTCATTAAAACTATGAAGAAAATAGGACTTATTGGAGGTATGAGTTGGGAATCTTCTCTTGAATATTATCGAATTATTAATGAAACTGTAAAACAAAAATTAGGAGGGCTTCATTCTGCCGAATGTGTTATGTACTCAGTTGATTTCGATGAGATTGAAAAATTGCAGCACCAAGGAAAGTGGGAAGATCTCACACAAATAATGATAGATTGCGCTCAAAGATTAGAAAAAGCAGGTGCAAATTTAATTATTATTTGTACTAACACAATGCATAAAATGGCCAGAGAAGTTGAAAGTAGCATAAATATTCCTCTATTACATATTACTGATGCGACAGCTGAAAAAATTAAAGAAAAAGGCTTCAAAAAAGTTGGACTTTTAGGCACCAAATTTACTATGGAAGAAGATTTCTATAAGGGGAGGCTTATTGAAAAACATGGCCTTGAAGTCATTGTACCGAATTCTGAAGAGATGCAAATTGTCCATGATATAATTTTTCACGAGCTTTGCTTGGGAATAATAAAGGAAACGTCGAAAGAGCAATATAAGAAGATAATAATAAATCTTGCTGAGAAGGGTGCAGAAGGAGTTATTTTAGGTTGTACAGAAATCCCTATGTTAATTAAGCAGGAAGAAGTTGAAGTTCCATTATTTGATACAACAAGGATTCATGCAGAATTTGCGGTTGATTACGCAATTAAATGAGATAATAAATTTCAATTCTTAGAAATTTTTTTAATAATTTGAGAAATTAATCGCACTAATTTAATAGCTAACTCTTCTGATTTCGCTTCGGAAATTATTCTAATAATTGGTTCAGTATTAGATGGATGGATTAATACAAACCAATAGTTAGGTTTTAATATTTTTATATCTTTGTCGATTTCTGAAAAGAAATTATCTTTTACAATAGAATGTTCTTTTAGGTTATCTCTTATTTTTTTCATATCTATGCCATGAGATGTAATTGTTTCTCTTTTTGAATAAAATTTAGGTAATTTATCAATTAAACTTGAAAGACTCTCACCAGATTTTACCAAAATTTCGATAATTTTCGCTGTCGCAAAAATACCATCTCTTGCATTGTTAAAGGATGGAAACATAACTCCTCCACAAGAACCCTCCCCACCAAAAATAAAAGATCCTTTACCAATATTCAATTCAGCTTTCTTTTCTTCTAATAAACGCATTTTCTCTGCGAGGTATCTTTCACCAATTGGAGTTCTTATTATTGAGCCATCATATTTATTCACAATTGAATCAAACATTAAAGATGATGCAACATTCGTGACAAATATTCCCTTTTTCTTTTCTTCTGATAATTCATTAAAAGTATGGTCAGTAATTAAGGCAAGACCTATATCTTCTTGATAACATTGACCATTATCTCCAACGATACCTAGTCTATCTGCATCACAATCATATGCGAAACCAACATCGAAATGCTCATTTTTTATAGTTTCAATTAAATTTTCAAGATTTGATTCAATTGGTTCTGGATTTCGAGGAAAATCATTTCCTTCTAATAATTCATTATTAATTACTTTTACAATACAACCAAGTGATTCCAGCATTTTGGCAATAATAACTTTTGCCGCCCCTGCTCCTGTATCTACCACGATTTTTAGTTTATTTTTCTCTTTTATTGAATCTGATTCTAAATATTTGAACAAATCATTTAAATAGTCGTCAATAGGATCCATAACTTTTAATTGTGAAAGTGTATCCCAAGCTGCATATTTAATTTTATCAGAGTCAGATATTTCTGTAATTTCTTCCAACTCTTCTTTACTTAGAAAGGTTTCTTGGGATAAAAATTTTAAAGCATTCCATTCTGGAGGGTTATGGCTACCCGAAATAATAATACCTCCAGGAACTTTTAATTTATTTTTTGTATATATAATTAATGGAGCCGGACATATAC
>JAHLWH010000097.1 GCA_019058015.1 Promethearchaeota archaeon
GGATGAAATAACAGAATCTGGTTTAAAAGAACTATCTCATATAAGACCGATAAGCTTAATCAAATCAAATATTGCAAATATCACTAAAGAAATAATAAAAATTGAAAGTTTCAATCAAAAGTATTTTAAAAATGAAAGTGATCTCTTAATAAAGGATTTAAATCTGTTAAAATCCAATTTAGACGACTTTTTTTCGAAAGGGTTAGAAGAATTTGATAGTAATGAGCTTGAAAGCAAAATAAAATCTTTAAAGAAATTAGGTATTTGGCTATATAAATTCCAAAAATTATTAAATGAATTTTTGGAAACGATTAATTTAAAAATCTCTATTGATTTTTTTTTTAATTTGACACCAAATTTTGCTAAAAATAGTCAGATTATTATAAATTTCAAACGTGTTAAGGAAGAAGCTGTCATATATGACAATTTGACTACTCCAGAGAAGGTATTTTTCATTATATGTTTTTATTTAACCATTGAAAGTCTTAAAAATAAAAGAAACATCATTTTCACAAATCTTATAATACCTGAGGATTATAACAAAAAAGGTTCTATTTTTAGAACTTTAACAAAAATTATACCCGTTTTTAATGAAAGTCCAGATTTAAAGAAGAAATCATTAACTTTTTTAATTTCTGGATTCAAACTAACAAAAGATATCAAAAATGTTCAAATATATAACATAAATAATACTTAATTGAGAAAGAGAACAATGAACAATCCAAATATAAACAATATTGATAATTTAGTGAAAAAATTATGTAAAATTTTTCTCATTAATGAAAAAAAAATGATAAGGGAAAGAGATCTTATTGAAATGTGCTTAAATCTAGAAAATTTTGATAATATTATTAAAAAAGTACATAATAATCTAAACAATATTGGATTTGAATTAGTTAAAACCTCGTTCCTAGAAGAGAAATATTACATCTTAACAACTGAAGGTAAAGAAAAATCCTTATCCCCTATTCATTATGGAATTCTCGCATTAATTATTGCTTTAAATAATGAAATAGGTGAAAATTTAAATTATTTCGAGTTAAAAAATATTCTAAAAGATGTATGGGAAAATGTTGAATATTTAATAAAAAATAATTATTTAACCCAAATAAAGAGTAGAGATCATCATCTAATTAAAATTACTCCTATAGGTAAAGGCGTTTTAAAAAACATAATTTCTGAAATTAATTTAAAAAAAATTTTAGAAATTTTTGAAAAGACAAATTAAGTACTCTTACCTTCCTTAAGATCAAGGACAAATTGTTCAGAAATCTTTTGTATTCTTTCTGCTGAGGGCCCTTCCCCAATCACTTCGATTTCTCCATCTTGTTCCTTAACTTTTATTTTTCCATTTAAAATACTAATTATCGATAATTCACTTTGATAATCAACATGACCTTTAGGGAATATTTTTGCGATTCTTTCTGCCAATGCTTCCATAGGAAACGGCTCTTCTTCCACTGTAATCATTCTCCATACACCTGAATGCATAATAACTTTAGGTGTTACAGCTCCTTTCTCATTTTTAGCATTCTCAATTATAATATCACCAGAATCGGAAACACCTTTAAGAGTTCCCACAAAAAATCTATCATCAGATATATGAACTTTTACAAGTGCATCCAAAAGATTACCAAGTTCTTGATTATAATTTCTAAGCATCATAACAATTTATTCTAAGTTTTATTACAATTTATTCTTTTCTACTTTATCATATATCGAAAGGAAAGGTAGCCTCCCAAAATTCCTCCAAATACAGTGAATTGTTTGAAAATTAATAGAATTATCGAAAACGAAATTTAGAATAATATACCAAATATGCTGCTAAAATTCCTCCCAATTCACTGCAATAGATAACTATATATATTGGACCAACTGAAAATCCCAATATTAAGCCTGGAATTAATCTTATTAAGATTAAAAATATTAATAATATTTTTCCTGACATTCTTATTGGAATAAAGAAGACTAGTAAAGTAAATTGTCTATTCAAATTGGGAAATATAAGAAAAGATATTATACCTAACATTGCGCTCCATCCCAATCCGATAGAATAATAAAAGGAATCAAGTATATTTATAGGATAAAGGGGCACTAATAGAAATCTAAATAAAAGAAAAACCAAACCGGCTAAAAGTCCAGAAAAAATATACAATCCCAATAATAGTTTGGTTCCGTGTCTTTGTTCAATAGTTCTAGCCATATTATATAGAAAAAGAATCATAATAAATAATAAAAAAATCCCAAAAAATCCCTCAGCATAAACAATAAATAGTGCCGTAAAAAATGTATGGAAATAAAAATTTAAAACACCATATCCACTTAAATTTAGATATTGTGGTAAAAAAATTGCTATAATGGACATTATAACAAGGGTTATTACAATAAAATTAGTTCCATTCATTTGGCTTAATCTCAATAAGGAAATAGGTGTTGTTTTCATTCTTTTCTTGTGTTCTTTTTCTCTTTTTTTAAAAATCTTTCTTAACTCCTTCTCACTTAAATATTCACCTTCCTTATAGAGTCTTTCTGGAGAAATCTCTTTTTTTAGTGAAATTTCTTTGGAAGTTATTGGAATTTCACTAAATCTTGGTATATGTTTTAACTCAAATGTACATTCATGATTCTCGGGCAAGCGATGTTTTTTGCAAAAGTAATTTCCGCAATATCTACATTTAAATGGAAGGAAAGAAATATTCTCGTCGCAATATGAGCATTTTACCAAGATTTTTCACCTAATTAGATTCACGTTAAAATTATATACCCTTCTTTTACAAAATATTCTAAATGAAGATCTTGGATATAGACTACACCATAC
>JAHLWH010000098.1 GCA_019058015.1 Promethearchaeota archaeon
CTTCATATGCTTCTTGAACTTCTTTAAATTTCTCTACAGCACTAGGATCCGTTTTATTTAAATCAGGATGATATTTTTTAGCAAGTCTTCTATAAGATAATTTTATATCATTTTCTGATGCATCTTTACTAATCCCCAAAACATCATAATAATCTCTTTTTTTCTTTCTGGAACTCATTTTAGTAGTTATTAATTGCTTTTCTAACTTATTCGATTAAGTTATATGTTATTTATCTATAAAGAAATAAAACTTATTACTTTTATTAGTTTAGTAAAAGGATAATAATTAATATTCAAAAATCTTTTAAAAAAATTATTTGCTTTATAAGTAATATTGGCTATATACAGAAAAGGCTTTTTGATAGGAAAGGTAAATTCAGAGTCTGATTTCAATGAAAATTCCTTTGAAAAAAAAAAGGAGATTTTATAAATTTCCTCAAATTCTCGTCTATTTTAAAACATTATAGAGAAACAATTTTCCAGATTGATGAATACGAGGAAATTATGAGAAAGTTCAATATAATCGAGGAAATCGCCTAAGAAATGGGTGAATCTGATTTAGTTAACAATTACTATTTGGATTTTTCGTTTATATTTGCATCCGCACGTTAAATACCATACCGTCGATTACTTTTCTTCGGAGAAGATTACTGTATTCAGAACAAAACTTTAACATCATCTTTTTATTTCAAGATGCATGGGTTATAATTTAACTCTTAGTAATCAATATTCATGACCATTTCAAGATAAACTTATTGAATGCTTAGAATAGAGGTTATTCACTTAGGAAAGATTTAAAAAAAATAAATCCAATATTTAACTAAATATATTAGAGAATGAATTTTAAAATATATATAAGCAAAAAAGAAGATGAAAATGAAGAAGTATAAAAGATTTACCTTACTTTTATTACTAATCCTTATTATTTCTGCAATATCAAATTTAAATTTTTTCTTAAATTTTATTACCGTTAATGATTCATCTAAGAAATCTCGGGAAATCAATGATTTAAGAAGTTCTGATACAGATCATCCCGCAATGTTATTATGGGATAGAGAGTGGAGAACCGGTGGAAGTCAATATGATAGGGCTTATGATTCTGTAATAGATCCTTCAGATAATGTTTATCTTGTTGGATATGCCTATGATTATGGAAATATGCCATATCACCGTTTGTTGGTTTTAAAATACGATTCTGACGGTAATGAACTTTTTCAATTTACTTGGGGCGGCGGAACAACATGTTATCATGGTCGATCTATTGCTCTTGATTCATCTGGTAATATCTACACTGCTGGGGATACTACCAATGGACCCCAAGATGTATTTTTAGTGAAATTTAATAGTAATGGAAATTATCAATGGGATCTCAGATGGGGTGGAATTACAGATGAAATATGTAATGCTATTGCTTTAGATTCATTAGGTAACATTTACATTGGTGGTTATACCGAGAGTTATGGAGCGGGGGGTCAAGATATTTTTTTAGTAAAATACAACAATCTTGGGGTTAAACAATGGGACCTTACGTGGGGGGGTTCAAGTCAAGATATTTGTAATTCTATTTATATTGATGATTCAAATAATATTTATGTCGGAGGAACAACACGTAGTTTTGGAGCAGGAACAGATGATATGTGTGTTATTAAATTTGATACCTCTGGAAATCAATTATGGAATATAACGTGGGGAACTGCCAATAATGAGTGGTGTAATGAAATAAGATTTGATAGTTCTAACAACATTTTTCTTTTAGGTACTACATGGCAATCTAATAACGATATTTGTTTAGTGAAATTTAATAGTGCTATGGAGTACCAGTGGAATATTACATTTGGAGAAGGTGGTGATGAATATGGTGAATGTATTGCTTTTGATTCATATGATGATATTTACATAGGAGGTTATACGAGTTTGGGTGTAGATTATGATGATTATTATTTATTAAAGTTTGATAAAGCAGGAGTTTTTCAATGGAGTCAAAAATCAAATTGGTTAGTAGATAGGGGTTATAATATTGATATCGATTCAAAAGATGATATATATTTATCTGGCTATTCATATTCTGGAACATATTGGAATCATCTGAGATTAATGAAATTTAAAGAACCACCTTTTATCAAAATTAATTTACCAGAACAGAATGCAATTTTTGGAAATGAATCTCCCACTTTTAATTTATCGATTAATGCACCTCATTTAGATACATCTTGGTATTCTTTAAATAACGGAGCAAATTACACATTTTCAGGTAATGAAGGAACAATAAATCAGGAGTTATGGGATAATTGCTCAATTGGAAATGTTAGAATTACATTTCATATAAATTGTACTTGTGGTAAATTTACTAAAGAACAAATAACTATAAGAAAAATTATCAATTGGGAAGATTATAATTATTTTTCTAAAACTATCAATCTCTCAAAAACATTCACCACCAATATGGAGTTGGATCCTATTTCAAGAGTTTTTAGGGATAGAACTCGAACAGTTGAAGTTGCTTTTTTAATCACAGGATTCAACGATTCTATTACAGTAGATGTTTCATCCACGTCATCAGCAATCAAAACAATTAAAATTATTTTGAAGAATAAGGAAAATAGTTCCTTGAATGAATTTACAGTAGATTCAGGAGACACTATAATATTTAGTAGTTATGAAGATTATCTCTTCCAATTTTATTTTTATTATTCATATAGTTATACATCATGTGTATATTCTTCTGATGGAATTTATTGTGATCAAGAAGAAACTAAAACTGCTACTGGTGAGAAATATTCTGATTTTATTGATTTTAAAATACAAAATCAAAAGCCAATGATTCCAGGTTATGATTTATCAATTGTCTTAGCTATTCTTATAGGGTTTATTCTTCTCAATAAAAGAAGAAAGGAAATTAATTAATTCAAAATCAATTTCCATATAATTTCATTTATACTATTTATGACCAAGATTAATGAAGAATTTAAAAGAGGATTTAAGCTTTTATTTGGCGAAAACGGAAGAAGAACTAACAAATGCAGAGAAATATTTTGAGGTTCTTAATATCCAACTAGGAGAAAAAACATTGATTTATACTAAAAAAGAATTTGAAGAATTTTTTTGCGAGAAATTTCCTGAAGTGAAGACAGGTCATTATGGGGATAGCAGGGGTTATAATAAGTATGAAGATTGTGAAAATATCATTGTTTTTGGAAGATATGGGTTAACACCAGCAGTTCAAATGTTCAAGCTTAGAGTATGCGAGACGAGTGCACCCGTATAAGACGGGGTTAGTGAGGTGGGGGTGTACGTGGGGAGCTTACGGGCGACCTATTTAGCCCGCCACTCTCAATAGCACGAGTGTGTGGTGTTGAAAGGGGAATCATAAGGTTCAGACTTAGAATGTGAGGGATGTGGAAAGGAGCGGTAAGGATTAATGGAGGAAGATTTGAGATGAGAAGGGTTGTATAGAGTATGTTCTTGAGCAAAGATTTATTTTTTCATTTTTTTGGAAAGGTAAATTCAGAATCTGGTTTCAATGAAATTTTCATGGAAAAACTAAACAAAGACAATTAACTCAATAAAACAAGATAGAATTTAATTAATGATTAGGTTAAAGAAACATTCCTATAATTCTTATTTGAACTATATGCCCACATTGCTGTTTCTATACTTTTGCAATGTATCCACGTCATTAAAAATTTCTTATATAGAGTTATTTTAGAATAAAGTTTTTTCTGAAGTTTTTGTTAAAAAACTTAAAAATCTCTCTCAAAAATTATTTGCTTTTTAAGAAATAAAAAATTATTTAGAAGTTATTGAACGAATATTTATTTTTCTTCATTCTCCTCATCCCATTCGACATCAACGACTTTCTTTTTGTCCTCTTTTTCTTCTTTCTTCTTTGTGTATTTTGCTCCACCAGCTCCCACATCTTGTGGACCTGCTTGAAAGTCTCCCATTCCACCAGGGGCATCACCTTGAAATCCTTGTGCAGCTCTTTGGGCTTGTTCTGCAGCCTGTGAATATTGAGCTTGTTGAGCTTGTTGTCCATAAATACGTTGAGAAAATCCATGCATCGATTTTTGTAACTTGTCCATTCCTTCTTTTATTCTCTGCACATCATCTGATTTAATATCGTCTTGTAAATCTTTAATGGCAGCTTCAATATTTTTCTTTTCATCTTCTTGAAGTTGATCTTTATATTCTTCGATCATTTTTTCCGTACTAAAAATTAATGCATCGGCTTGATTTTTTGTTTGAACCTTTTCCATAATTTCTTTATCTTTTTCTTCATATTTTTTAGCATCTTCAATTTTTTGATTTATTTCTTCTTCACTTAGTCCATGTGCGCCAGTAATTGTAATTCCAGTTTCCTTTCTTGTCCCTAAATCTTTTGCTTTTACATTAACTATTCCATCTGCATCAATTGAAAAGGTAACTTCAATTTGCGGAACCCCTCTTGGAGCAGGAGGAATACCTGTTAAATGAAATTGACCAAGCGGTATATTATCTTTAGCCATGGCTCTTTCACCTTGTAGAACATTGATAGTTACTGCTGGTTGATTATTTGCTGCAGTACTAAATATTTGACTTTTATCGGTAGGAATTGTTGTGTTCCTTTCAATTATTTTTGTAAAAACTTCGCCTAATGTCTCTACACCTAATGATAATGGAGTAACATCCAACAATAATAAATCTCCAATATCACCTGCAATTATACCCCCTTGAATTGCAGCTCCTATTGCAACACATTCCATTGGATCCACAGAAAGTTCCGGATTTTTTCTAAAAAATTTTTTAAATCTTTCTTGAACACATGGCATTCTAGTAGGACCACCAACAAGAAGTATTTTATTAATATCACCCACAGAGAGCTTCGCATCAGAAACAGCTCTTCGCATTATTGGATCAAGCCTTTTAAGAGTGGGCTCAATCAAACTTTCTAATTTTGCCCGAGTAAAATCCATCTCTAAATGAAATGGTTCACCTTCTTTTTGAGAAATATAAGGAAGGTCGATTTTTGTGGATAATGTAGTTGATAATTCGATTTTGGCTTTTTCGCTAGCATCTCTAATCCTTATCATGGCTTTACTATCCTTTTTCACATCAACTCCGTATTTATTCCTAATTTCTCTAACCATCCAATCAACAATGGCATTATCCATATCTGTTCCACCAAGTTGGGTATCTCCGGCAGTAGATAAAACTTCAACTACACCTTCTCCAAATTCCATAATAGTTACATCAAATGTTCCGCCACCTAAATCTAATACACAAATTTTTAAAAGTTTTCGACTGATTTTATCTAATCCATAAGCCAAACAAGCAGCAGTCGGCTCATTGACCATTCTTACAACTTCTAATCCTGCAATTTGACCAGCATTTTTTGTCGCAGTTCTTTGAGCATCATTAAAATATGCTGGAACTGTAATGACTGCTTTTTTAACACTGTGACCAAGATATTTTGAGGCGTCGTTTTTAATTTTAGTTAGTATCATCGCTGAAATTTCTTCTGGTGTAAATTCCTTGCTCTTAGTTCCCACTTTAAGTTTTGCTTTATATTTGGTACCCATTTTACGCTTAATTGCAGTAATCGTACCATCCGGATTGGAAACTGCTTGGCGTCTAGCAGGCTCTCCAACTATTTTTTGACCATCTTCAGTAAAAGCTACATAAGATGGAAAAGCCTTACCTCCTAAAGTTCGTCCTTCAACAGCTGGTATTATTTCTGGCTTTCCTGTTGGTGTAAGATAAGCACATGCACTATTTGATGTCCCTAAATCAATCCCTATAATTAATTCTTTCCTTTTAGGTTTATC
>JAHLWH010000099.1 GCA_019058015.1 Promethearchaeota archaeon
ATATAGAGGCTCGAATTCCCTTCTCAATGCAGACGTAAATGGAGCATTAAATATCCACAGAAAAGTAGTCGGAGCTGCTTTTATTCAAAATCTAGCCGATAGAAGCTGCTGGTTTCAGCCTGTGCGAATAAGGGATTTGTTCCAAACTTCGCATGAACAATTTTTATTAAAAACTGCTAACATTTCTTAACATTTTTAATAATTTTGATAACCTACTACACCTGTATTAAAAAAGAATTTTATTTTTTTTCTTAGGAGAATCTAAAAATAAAAGAATATTCTTATTTTTAAATTAGTCATTTAATAAAATCAAATAATGTAAATGATTTTTCAAGAAATTGGAAAAAACATCATTTATAATTAAAATTAACTGTAAAAAAAAGTTGAAATTAAATGGAATGTAGAGAAAGAGTCCTTACTACTCTAAATTTAGAAGAACCAGACAGAGTCCCAACACATATAATTGCATTAGACGCAAATAATGTAGATAAGATCCTAGGGAAACCACAAATGACTGATTTCGACTTGATTGAACAAATGAAGCGTGATAATCCCGATAATTGGATAGAAGAATTAAATAATTTAGTTGAAAGTGTAGAGACATCAATTTTTTCTCGAATGGTGGAAGCATCTGCTGAAATAGGTCTTGATGCAATGCAAGTGGGTATTCTTCCTTTTAAATTTATAAATGAGCATGAAATGAGTGATGTCTTTGGACGAATCTGGGAAGTGATGAACAATGAAGGCAATTTCTTTCCATTCTATAAATATGGAACTCTAAATTCGCTCGAAAAATGGGAAGTGCTCAAGAAAGATTTAGAAGAGACTTTAACAGATAAATATTGTAAGATGGCCAAAAAATTTTATAGGCGAATTAATAAAAAACATAAGGATAAGATTTTCGTGTTTGTAACTAACGATTTAGCAGGTATTTTTGAGTCAGTATGGCAAGGAATGGGAATTGAGTATTTTTCAAAGCAACTCCATAAGAATCCGAGTTTTATTAAAGAAGTATATGATGTTTATGCTGATTTTAACATTGCTTTAGCTAACACTTATATGGATGTAGGTATGGAGGTTTGGATTGAATCAGGAGATTTAGCGTACAGAACTGGTCCAATGATGTCACCGAAAAGATTTAATGATTTGCTTTTACCTGCTTATAAGAAATTAGTGAATGCAATTCATGAACGAGGGCAAAAAATTGTACTTCATACCGATGGTCAAATTACACCTTTATTAGATTTTACAGTAAGCTGTGGTTTCGATGGCCTTCATGCGCTCGAACCAACTGCGGGAGTTGATTTGGCATTAGTTAAGAAAAAGGTAGGGGACAAACTCTGTCTTTTAGGAAATGTTGATATCTCACATGTGCTAACAGCGAATGGAACAAAAGAAGATGTAGAATCTTGGGTTAAAAATGCCATTAAAACAGCGGGTCCCGGTGGAGGTTATATTTGCTCTGCTACTAATATGCATCCCGGTGTTGAACCACGAAATCTAAAATGGATGGTTGAAGCAGCTAAAAAATTTGGAACCTATCCGCTTAATTTATAATTAGGTTGGGTTTTTTGAATAAAATTTTTTTATTTAAAATAACAAATTTTTATCCGTACATTATTGTTCCCAATGCATGAACATTCCTGGCATATCTGGAGATCGTTCGATGAATCCATACTTTTTATAAAACTTAGAAACTCCCTCCGCTGCCATTAAACCAATAAAAGAATTGGTGTAAACATGTTCCTTAAAATAATCCATGATGGCATTCATAATGCGTTTGCCAATTCCTTTTCTTTGATACTCAGGCAATACTATTACATCTTGAATATAGAAATAAATAGCCCCATCTCCAATTATTCTCCCACATCCAATAACTTCATTATTGAGGATAACACATATCGAAAAAAGGGAGTTATTTAAACCGATTTCGACTGCCTTAGGCTCTTTTTTCCCCCATCCAACAGCCTTTCGAAGTTTTTGGTATATTTCTACAGTCGGTAAGCGTTCAACTAAAATATATTTATCACTCATATTTATTATCATTTTCCAAAGAATTTGCAACTATGATTTATTATTATAGTATATTTAAATTTTAAAAGATTCTATAGTAATTAAATTACGATGACTTAGAAATTTAACAACATACAAAAATAAAGTTTGATACAACATATAAATATTCTAACAACGGGTGGAATTCCTATTCTTTTCCGAAATTACGGAGAAGCAGAAGTTAGTGAGGATTTAATTGCAGGTTTCATAAGTTCTATCTCGAATTTTTTTTCACATATTAACCATTCAAAAATAAAATCTAGTGAAACTGAAGATAATAAATATTTCTATAAATCTACACAAGAAATAATATTTGTAGTAGGTGCAGATAAAAGTGATGATGATTATGGAGTTATTAATAAACTGCAATTAATCTCTGAGAAATTTTTAGACAGATATGGAGATTTATTTCGAAAAAAAAAATGACGTGGTGATAGCACAACTTTTAGGGACTTTTTTGGAGTGCTTGATAACATTATAATGGATTCAATAAAAATTTCGATAATTGGATTCGATGGAGTCGGAAAAACAACTCTACTTCATTTAATTTGTGGCAAGGACATAAATTTAGAATATCGACCAACAATTGCCACAGATATTGCTATCTATGATGGTTTGGGTGGAAATACGGAAGTTATTTTTTGGGATTTCGCTGGTCAGAAAAATTTTCGCAGTCTATGGAAGAATTTATTAATTAATACAAAAATTGCCTTGCTCGTTACAGATTCCACTTATGAGAACATAAATGGTGCAAAGCAAATTATTCATGATATACTAGATAAATATTATAAAGATACTTTAATTATTGGGATTGCAAATAAACAAGATTTAGATATTAGATTAACCCCTGATTTTTGTGAAAAATTACTTTCCACAGATACAAGAAAAATAAAAACTCATGGTATGGTTGCTATTGACCCTATGTATCGTGAAAAAATTTATAAGATTTTAAGAAATGCAATTAATAAGATTGAGAAATAATGAATTAGACTAAATCATCATTAGATGATAAAAATTTGCTATAAGTAAAAATTTATATTTCTTTTTATAGTAATTCAATATATGGATAAAATTGACATTGCAATATCTATGACTTTAATGGGTAATTCCAGAATCCCATATCAAAAACTAGCCGAAATGTTCAAGATGTCGGTCAATTCAATCCATAAACGTATAAAATCCATGGTCAATTTGGGTATAGTTTGTAAGATTAATGAAAAAATCAAGGATAAAGTAAAAAATGCTAGTAAAATCTAACACACAAAATAAACCTGAGGATATTATCGATCCCGATAATAACTCAGCAATAATCATCAAAGATCTCGTAAAACAATTTGAAAACCTTTCCATTAAGGAGAATATATGAACATGCTGTAGATGCTTGGTTAAATGCAGTTAAATCAGTAGATAATGGAATTGAACCTAAAGATGTTGATGCATGCTATGTTGGAAATTATTCGGCTGATTTATTCAATCATCAAGGTCATTTAGGTCCTATGATTTCTAGTCTTTTTGGGCTAAATCCAAAACCTGCACCGAGATTTGAAGGAGCCTGTGCAAGTAGTGGAGTCGCCTTCAGACAAGCAATAATAACAATCGCTTCTGGGTTAATGGATGTGATTTGTGTTTGTGGAATTGAAGTTATGAATGAAGAACCTACATCGGTTTTTATGAGAAAGGGAAAGCAGTTGAAGCTATAAAAAAAACAAAGAAAGTTATAGAGAGATGGCGCTAAACCTATAAATATTTCTGGAGGAAAAATAAAAGGAAAGGAGGTAAAAAAATGAGCGAAAATGAAAATGAAATAACGGTAAATAATTATTTAAAGTATCTCTCAGAAGGAAAATTAATGGGCTCTAAATGTAAGAATTGTGGGCATATTGATGTTCCTGCTAGAAAAATGTGCAGTAAATGCTTAAAACCAGAGACAGAATGGATAGAAATGTCAGGAAAAGGAAAACTTGCTGCATTTTCTAGTATTCATGTAGGAACACCCTATTTTGAGAAGAAAGGCTATAATAGAAAAAAACCGTATGTTTTTAGTATCATTGAACTAGATGAAGGTCCAATGGTCTCCGCACAATTAGTCGGTGTTGATGAATTACATCCGGAATTAATTAAAGTTGGAACACCAGTTAAGGTAAAATTTCTAAATATAAAAGTTGAAGGGCTCCCTGAAAAGGTTGATCTAAGATTTGAACCAGTCTAAATTCTCAATAAATGTAAAAATTACATATATTTTTTTATATTTCTTTCCCTTTTTATTTTTGTATGGATGAAATAGATTTTTCAATATGCATGATGTTGATGTGGAATTCTAGAATTCCGTATCGAGAATTAGCTGAAACCTTCAACATGAGCGTCAATTCCATCCATAAACGTATAAAATCCATGGTTAATATGGGTATCATCCAAAATTTTAACACAAAAATTAGTGGGGCATATTTAAAAGTTATTAATGTAGTTATGTTTGGGATATCAAAGGCAAAAAATCGAGATGAACTATTAGAAAAACTCGGTGAGAAAGAATATATCTATAATGCTACTTATGCGAGTGGTAATTTAATTTATATCCACGCTTTTATTCGAAATTTAAATGAATTAGATTCCTTAGTTTCATTTGTAAGAAAGGAAGGTGAAATTAATGAACTTACCGTGGGTTTGGATAGCAATTCTCCAAGTAGTGGTTTGGAGGATTTTGGAGATATCTCATTTTCTGAGTTAGATTTTTTGATTATTAATGCCTTGAAGAATAATTCACGAAAGACCGTATCTGATATAGCATACGAGGTCGGGATTTCTACGAAAACCGTTACACGCCATTTAAACCGATTAATAGAGAGAAAACTTATAGAGTTTAGCATCGATTGGTACCCTGATAAATCTGCAATAGTAATGTCCATCATTAATTTACAATTGAATCCTAGCGCCAATGTTGATAAGTTGAAGTTGATAGAAGAGTTTCGTGTAAAATTCGGTAATAAAGTATTATTTTCATGGATTTTTAGTAATTTGCCAAATACGATGCTTGTATTGGTTTGGACTAATAAAATGCAAGAACTTCAAGAATTAGAAACATCTTTAAGGTCTGAGACTATCGATTCGGTAAATGTGACTGTATTACTCAAAGGTATGATGTTTTCTACATGGCAAGATAAATATCTTGAAGAAAAAATTAAGAAAATTGAGGGCAAATAAAAATAAACGTTTTTTTATAGGATACTATTCTTCACCTACTAAGCTTTAAAATGGGTACAAATGGTCTAAAAATTATTTAAATACGAAATTTTATAATCTTAATTTAAAACGTATAGTGAATTATTAAAATGATTTCGTGTCAAAATTCATATTTTAATGTGTATAGTTTTTCACCCGATCGGGTGTTGAATCACCCAATTTTTATGTTTTTCTTTCCCATTTTACACCCAAGCATATAGCGTCAAAATAATAAACAATTCAAGAAATAATTATTTCAGAGAATAACTCTCGGTAATAGAAATAATATGAAAAAAAAGGTGATAAAAAATATGGATGTTAAGGAAAATATTTTAGCAATAATCTGTTATGCTATTGCTTTAGCTATGGGAATTGTAAGTATAGTACTTAGTATTATTGGAGAACCTATTGATGTTATACTGCTTGGCATAGGTGTGGCTGCTTTGGGATTAGCTGGACTAGATTCTATTGATAAAGAATAGTTTATGAGATTATTGATAAAATCATGGAGTAGATAAAAAATGTCATCAAAATCAAACATTAAAGATAAACCACAAAAACCTGAGGATATATTCGATCCAAATAATAACTCAGCAATAATAATCAAAGATCTCGTAAAACAATTTGAAGACGTTACCGCCGTCAATGGATTGAACCTTGAAATAAAAAAAGGCGAACTTTTTGGCCTTTTGGGACCTAATGGTGCCGGTAAGACTACAACAATAAATGTACTTTGTGGGTTATTAAAACCAACAAAAGGAACTGCTATTGTTGGTGGTTATGATGTAAGAAAAAATCTAAAAAAGGTTAAAGAGTTAATTGGTGTATGCCCCCAAGAACCTGCAGTTTTTAAATTTCTAAATGCTAGGGAAAATATAGAACTCTTCGGAAATCTACACGCAATGCCTAAGAAAAAAATAAAAGAACGTACTGATAAACTTTTAGAATTATTAGACTTAACTGAAGCCAGTAAAAGGAAGACAAAAGGTTATAGTGGAGGCATGCGTAGAAAATTAAATATGATAATAGCATTAATCAGCGATCCAGAAATTGCATTTCTTGATGAACCTACGGTAGGAATGGATCCTCGTGTCCGTCGTTCAACTTGGGAATTTATTGGTTCCCTCAAAAATCAAAATAAAACAGTTATCCTAACAACTCATTATATCGAAGAAGCGGAAGCTCTCAGTGATAGAGTAGGTATTATTGATTATGGAGAACTGATAGCACTTGGATCTCCTAAAGAATTAATGGAAAAGTATGAATCTAAAAATTTAGAGGAGGTTTTTATGAAAATAACTGGTAGAAGAATAGTGGAGGGAATATAAAATGAATCTACAAAGAATAATGGCTCTTGTAAAAATGGAGCTGAAAAAGTTGATTAGAGAACCAGCTTATTTGTTTTTAATGCTATTGTTCCCTGCAGTCCTTACATTAGCATTTGGAATAGCTTTTGGAGATCCTGCACTTGGAATGGATTTTAGTGTATTGACACCTGGTTTAATCTCTTATGCTTGTATTTTTATAATAATGACCGTAGCTATGTCTTTTACTGAACAACGGGAACAAGGATTGCTAAAAAGAATTAATGTAACACCTATGACGTCTGGTGAATTCATAGGAAGCCATATGATATCAAATATGTTTATAGCCATTTTACAAGTGGTAATAGTTTTGGTAATGGCTCTTTTTTTTGGTTTTAGACCACTCAGTGATGTTGTCGGATTTATTTTAGCATTTCTTATAATTGCATTATTTTCACTATGTTCAGTTGGATTAGGACTTATTACAGCAACAATTGCGAAAAGCGCTGGAGCCGCTACTGGAATTTCATTCATTTTCATTCTTCCTCAGATGTTTTTTGGAACTTTTATACCAATAACCGACACCACTAGAATAATAGCAATGTTCCTCCCAAGTTATTACGTAGTAGATGCTTTAGCATCGATTTTCGGGGGCGCCCCATTAACAAGTGAAAATCTTTTGATAGATTTTGGTGTTATATCAATAGTTAGCGTTGCAATTATAATTATTGGAATACAGTTATTTAAAAAATATGGAAATAAATAGAATAAAACTTGATTAAGACATTTAATGGAATAAAATTTTAAATTAATTTATTTTTTTTATTTATTTAGCAAAATATCCTTATATTTTTTCAGTAAATTTATATTATTACAAGATAATAAAGTAATAGGGACTCGATGACGGAGCTATTATACATTTATCGAGGACACGTACGACAAACTTATGACTATGTGTGCATAATAATGTAGACATCCTGAGTGTATAATCAGAAATTACTGCAATAGAAAATGGGCTCTTGATTGAATGATGGAGTGTATCCAATATAATGATATGGAGCCAGTACCCAGCGTTGCAACATGGTTATTTTCCCTAATATAGCATAGAGTTTAAAGCCCTGCACGAGAGAACTTTTTTGATTTATGGAAAATCCTAAAAATGAGAAAATGTGTTAGTGTTTTGGGCTAAATCTATGCTCCCTTTTTTTTAAAAAGTTATTAAAAAGAGTGTTTATAAAAATTCAAAATCTTCAGAACCAAATAACGATTTGAGCTCGCTGCTAATAACTTTATGGTCAGTATATAAATATCTTTTTAATATTTCTTTAATTTTAAGAGCCCATTTTTGTAATATCATTTTTAAAATGCCAACTTGGATATCTATATCAGTTATAACACAAATTATTCCAGAATCTCCAATTTTCATACCAAATAAAAAACCTTTATCATATTCAGTTATTTGAATTTTTATTTTACCAAACCCTAAGATCTCTCCTTGTTCTTCTCCTGCTTGAAATACGGCTCCTCCAATAGCACCAATTCTCTCAACCGTTCCTTCCACTCCATCGACTGCAAATTTTGAAACGCTCTTTAGGGTTATTCCTGAACTATCCATCAAAATAACGTGCCTAATTCCGATTGTAGAATTCATGATTTTCTCAAGAATTAATTTAAGAGTGCGTTCATCTTCTGAACGGTCTATGGCAATACTCAAATCTAAATTGCTCCTTTATATATAAATCTGAACTTCAAATAAGTTTTCTTTTCTTTATTTAAAAACCCTAATATAATAAATAAACAACTAACTTTATTATACTATTTAGTAGGAGGAGGTTAAAAAATTTAACCAAATTTTTAGAAAAGAGATTGTTTAGAGAGTAATTCATTTAACTGTTTAAATTTATGCGAATATTTTGCAGATTTCTTTAATAAAACCAGTAATTTTATTTTCTCTTTTTTTCCAATTTCTTTCACAATTTTCGTATATCTTGTGAAGTCCATAAAATTATTTTCACAAATAGCACTTAGTGCAAGAAAATCCTCATTAATATTTAATTTTTTAGGAATCCTTGATGCAATTGGAAATCCATTCTCATCGGATAAAACTCCAGCAATAAAATTTGGAAAGGTTTTTTTAATTTTTTTTAAAAGGTCATCGACCATTTTCTGGGTTATGAGCATAATTAAACAGACTAAATTTTAATTTAAATTTTCGATAACGTTATAATTAAATCAACTTTGATCGATTTTTTTAAACTGTATAATATGAAGATAATATAATGCGAAGAAAATGAGATATTGGATAAATTTATGCTGAATCAGAATTTTATGCTAAGCTATATTCTTTAAAGGAGATGTAATAAAAATGAAGGTTAAACTGAGATTTGTAAAAAAAATAAAGTTGATTTTTTAAAAATTAGAGTTTTATATTTAAACTCCTTATTAATTCTCTAAAACGTTTTTGAACAGCCTTTTCTGATATATTTTTTTCTTTTGACAATTTATTTGCCATAAATATGGCTGCCGCTGCTAAAATTCGCGTTGGATCATGATCTGATATAATTTCATGTGATTTTTTAATTTCTTTAGTATGTTTCATATGCTTTAAGAATTTAATAACACCTTCCTCACTAATATCATCTAGATTAAGCAAATCCTTAATCAATTTGATATTTTCTCCATTCATTTTTTCTTAACTTTCTTGAGAACTAAATTTTCAATTATAATAGCTTTGAGCTAATCAAATTTAATCTTCCTTTTAAAATAAAAGAATATGAAGATAATATTTAAATGAAAGACGTAAATTAAATTAAGAGTTAAAATTCATAGCCTTCATTTTTTTTGAAGAAAATTAATGGAGTTAAGATATTTTATAGTATTACAAGAAAGTCAAAAATCACTTCTCTTTTTTAATAAGTATTCCTTCTGAAAGGAAGTTTAAAATTCAGATTTTCAGCTAATTCTTTATATCTGTTCCTAACTGTAACCTCAGTAACCTGTGAGACTTTAGCAATATCCCTTTGGGTGCGTTTTTCTTTCGATATAATGGAAGCGAAATAGATTGCTGCTGCAGCCACGCCGGTTGGGCCACGCCCTGAAATTAAACCTCGAGATTCTGCAATTTTGATAATTTTCATTGCAATTTTTTGACAGGTTTGAGACAATTTAAGTTCAGAAGTAAAGCGTGTTATATAATCAAAAGGTTTTGTCGGATTCAGATTTAAGTTTAATTCTTGGGAGATAAACCTAAATGAGCGCCCAATCTCTTTTTTATTTACTCTTGCGATTTCAGAAATCTCATTTAGAGTTCTTGGTATTTTATACATTCTACATGCGGCATACAAGGAAGCTGCAGCAACGCCCTCAATACTTCTTCCACGTATTAGATGAGCATCTACTGCATCACGATAGACTTTCGCGGCAGTTTCCCTTAAATTTTTCGGTAAATCTAAATTTGATGCCATTCTATCTAATTCACTTAGCGCAAATGTTAGATTTCGCTCTGTAGCATCCGATACACGAATTCTACTTTGCCATTTTCTTAACCGATAAATTTGCCCTCGAAGTTTAGATGGTATTTCTTTTCCAAAAATATCTTTATTTTTCCAGTCAATCATTGTGCTGAGCCCCATATCATGGATGAGATATGTCATAGGAGCTCCCACACGTGTGCGTTTCCTTTTTTGATCTGCGTCAAAAGCTCGCCACTCTGGACCTTTATCAATGTATTTTTCTTTTATAACAAGTCCACAATATTCACAAATCATTTGGCCTCTATTTTCATCGTAAATAATTCGTTTTCTATCACATTCAGGGCAAATATCATCAAATAAAGACAGATTTTGAAATTTTAATTTCCAAGTTCCGATGTCTTTAACACCTTTTTTAATTTTGGGGGGATAATTTTTTTTTAAGTCAGCTACTTTTTTTTTGATTTCTTCATTTTTGTAAAAAGAGATTCAGAGGAGAAGTCAAAATCAACTTGTTTAGTGTTTGTATCCAGTTGAATTGAAACTAATGGCATATCTACCGGACCAAAAATATCTTTTACATGTCCGATCATATTCATTTTTTTATCGAATACTGGACTATAAATATTAAATTGTCCCTTTTTGAATCCTCTTGACCTAAAAATCTGATTTTTTTTAGAAGTGCCAATGAAATTTAAGTTTAATTTGATCCAAGTCATGTAAGGGGAATGCAAAAGTATTGTTAGAATGAATAACTTATGAGTAAGCACTTTTTTATTTAAATTTTTTGAAAAGGTAGAAAAGGAACAAAAATTTGAGTAGGTTTTATCTCCGAAGTTCTTACTTCTAATTGATGGTATTAAATTAATATTAAAAGAAGATATATATTTTTAAATTATTCGTGTTAATTTAATTTAATTTTCACTATTATCCGACAATTTTATTTTTATTCCCAAATCATTTTATCTATTAAAAATACCATTTTTTATTATACCTTTAAAATATAGATTTTACTAAAGTAAATTGAGTTCATATTGTTTCTTACAGAAGCATTGGGGTGAATAATTTAGCTCATTTACATCTTGGGATAATGTGAAATTACTAATGATTTTTAAATTTTGTTTATTACAGTCTGAATTAAGACAGTTATGAACCCCACGATTTGTTCCTGCTCCAGATGGATCACACAAGATTCGAGTTGTTTTAAATTCTTTTTCTTGTAAAGATTCGTTTAAACAAGTAATAATCGAATATATCCATGGGGGTCTATATCTATTTTGAAACCAGAGATATTCTACTAGGGTTCCTTTTTGAATATTAACTGGGTTGATTGAAATAGAATTAATTTTTATTTCTAACAGTTTTTTTATTGATTTTTTACAATCATCTATTGCTGCTTGTTCTGAAAGAAAGGGTGGTTTAAATAAAAGGTAAGCTTTTACTCCAATCTTATATTCTCTGCACAGATTAAGAGCCTCTTGGAAGTCATTGAATTTAAAACCTTTATTTATATAATTAATTCGAATATAATCATTTACGGTTTCTAAGCCAATCCCAACTTCAACATATTTATTTGGCAAAAATTTTTTCACTTCATCCAGATTTTCGTGGTTTAGATATTCTGGACGTGATTCTATTACAAATTCTTTAATATTTTTAGTTTGGGCAACTTTTTTATATATATACTCCCTAGCTGTTTTAGGCATTTCGGTGTCGTCTAAGAAACTTCCTGAATTAAAAATTTTGATGATCCATTGTCCTGTATCACTTTGAATTTTATCTAAGGAATTCTTAAATGCAAAATCGAATTGATTTATAATATTTTGGGAATTAACATGGTCAATATTTGCATCACTGATATATCCACACATTGAACACCCCCCATTATCTCCTAAAGCCCATTCACATCCACGAGTTCTCAAAATGATAGTTAATTCATTTCCTACTTCATTTAATAATCGATCTGGTTTTGTCCAAAAATAAACTGGCTTATTCAAATCATTATTAGGAGATCTAATTTTGACTTTTTTGATTATATCTTGCCTAATTTTTCTTATTTTCTCTTGTATTATGGGTTGTTTATTTATTTGATTCATAGATATCAACAATTCTCCCTGTTTTTGAATTTTTAATAAAAACAGTTCCAACTAACATTGTGCCCATTCCAATAACTTTATCCCTTGAATTATTTAATATGACAACTAAATCGTTAGGTTGTAAATCTGAACCATATTCTAATATACCTGGTCGAAATAAAGTGCTACCTTTTATGCATTCCCCATTAAAAACAATCATATTATTAATTTTATCTAAAGGTAAGAGGTTCTCTACAGCTTTAATCGTTAATAAAAATTGACCAGTTGATTGCCGAAATTTTCCAATCAATTTGTTTGTATTCTTGTCATAGACAAATTGAAGATCTTTATTTTTATGTTTTATTATTTTAACATTTTTTGTTATTATTTCCTTACTAAAGTTTTTACCGAAATAATAATCAATTATTGCCGAAATTTTTCTAGTTTCTGAACTTGTTTTTTTATTTAAAATCGGGGGTTTTTCCTTTACATCGAATGTTCCGATAAATGTCTCAATCATTTCTTGTAAAGAAATTAAAGAATTTTTTTCAGTTACTCCCATTGAAGTATTGGTGTAGAATATATTTAATTTTAAATGTTCTTGAACTCTCTCAACAATTGGAATATAATTGCTATCAACGTGAGCAATAATTGGAATAGATTTTGGGTATTTAGATAAAAGATTTATTAATATTTCTGAAGTAATTTGTATTTCTTCTTGACTCCATAAACCAGTTACCGATATGTCATATGAATTTGCAGGGTAAATTGATTCTAATTGTCTTGGAATAACTCCTAAGGGAGAAGTTAAAATAAATTCTTGGATATTAGGAAATTTAGACTTAGCGGTATCTCTTAGGATACGCAATAATTTTTTATGAGATTTAGAACTCGAGTATGGTTTTTTTGCCGAACAAGGAAACAACACAATTAAATTGGTAAATTCCTCTGGAGTAAAGTTATTTACGACACGTTGTCTAAATTCATGAAAATCCGGGCGGTAAAATGAGAGCTCACTAGGGCAACTAATTTTTTTTAGTTTTTGATATAGAGGTGTGTATTGTCGAATAGTTTCAAAATATTCTCTATCTAATACTTTTAACATGGATGTTAAGTAGGAATCATTTAAAGAGGATTTTTCGACTAATTCTCTAAAGTCTTCCGTGGTTAAATATTGTTTAACTTTATTCATATAAGATAATGCTGATAAGAGGTTATGTCTATATAAAAACACCAAATTTTCTTCATTTTTTTTTTGTTGTTGCATCTCTGGTGAGATGGATTGACAAAATTTACAAGAACAAGGTAAAAATTTCATTTTATATAAAGGAATAAGCTTCTCATCAAGATTATAAAAATTATCACATGATAGAAAAAATAAATAGGTTGCATCAATGACATCAAACCCTAAATAAACTAGCATTGGATAATATTTAGGTACGATTTTCCCTGAAGCGATATATAGAAGATTATTATCAACATTATTTCTAAATGATACAATAACTTTTAGGATGTTTCTAAAATTCTTCAAATTATCAAAAAGATCCAAAAAATTGAGTGCTTTGATGTTTTTATGCTTTTTAATAAACTCAATATAGTAATCTAATAAAGAAATATTATCAAAAAACTTAATACTAAGACCACAATCAAGATTTTGATATTTTTTTAAGAGGTTTTCACATTGTGATAGATAATTTTGTAGTTCTGAAATTGCAAAATCAAGACTCATCGCAGTTGTGGGGATATTTAATGGAATGATGGGAAATACATTATTTATCTTTTCTTTTATTAAATTATCTTCCAAATTGTCTTGAAAGGTCTCAAATGTCCCACTATTAGAAAAAAAGAATCCATTACTATGAAAAAACGAATCATGGAAAAAATTAATTTCTTTTAATTCATCAAGATTTAAAATTTTAAAAAGATCATAATTTTTCAGAAAATCTAAAAGTTCCTTATCATTAAATAATAAATCATTTATAGGAACTATCAATTTTGGAGTATGAATATATCCTTTTTTTCCTTGAATTAGATTCATACGGGAGATTTTTCCAAACCCGCCCTTGAAATTTAAAATTTCGAAAAAACCTTTCATCTTATTAAAGAATGATGTAAGGAAAAAAAAATAAATTTTACGATTTAAATTTATTTCGAATTAAAGATAGTTTTTAGAGTTGGATTTCCACCATAATTGCAGGGTGATCTGAGGCAGTTCCTCCAAAATATCGACATGAGGACACAGTTGTTCCAGGAGATACAAATACATGGTCTATTCTCTCTGCTGGTAATCGAGGGATCCAAGATGTGGGGAGGGTTCCCAGAATTGAATTATCTGCAACTTCCCAACAATCATTTAAAATGGCAGTTGTAATATTGTATTGTTCAGTATTCGGAATGAAATTAAAATCACCCATTAATATTACATTGCTTTTTCCTTCTATCCTACTTATAATATTTTCTTGCTGAATTATTTGAGCTCGACTAACTGAAGTATTAACATAATTTCCAAGATGAGTTATGAATATATTAAATGTGGTTGTTCCGACTGTTATTTCTGCTTGTATTGTCGCAGTTTGCTCGCCTCCTTCACTATACATATAAAATGTCATAGCGTTTTCGATCGGATATTTCGAGAGCAATGCCAATCCAAAAGTTCCTGTTACAGTTTTCGGTCCAAAATATGAATACATTTTTAATTTACTATTCATGAATCTTACTATATCCGTGTTTCCACTTGAAATTCTGCACGTATCTGATTCTTGTAATCCTATAATATCGGGATATGCTTGTATTATTACCTCAAACTGACTATAAAAATCCTTATTAGCTTGCTCATTAATACCTTGCTGAATATTATAAGATAAGACTTTTATGGAATTTCCTGTCGTTGCTTGTTCAATTGAATATGGTTCAGTTATGATTGCGCTAACAATTGTTCCTATACTAATAATTCCTAATATCACTGTAATGGTAATTTTTAGTTTCATACTATTTATTGCTTTTTTGAAAATCAACGAGGATTTCTTTATGAGAAGAACCGGTAAAACGATAATAATTCCAATTATTAGAAATACAAACCAAATCATATCTCTAAAAAATGGACCAACTAAAGGGATGTAATCCGATACTATTGTAAATACAGCTGATAAAATCATTATTATGAAATATCCTGACGCTATAATAAAACTTCCGCCAATTTTCCATGTGGATGGTCTGCTTTTTATTAACTCTCTTGATAATAACATGAAATCAATTAAAATTATAGGTGAAAAAATTAACATTATGATTACTGGTAAACGCTGTATTATATTTGTTGGAGGAACAACAACTGGATAGGCGCCTTCAACAGGAGGGAAAGATGTTTGATGCCCATATACTGTTAAAACTAGTGTCAAAGCGAATAAACCGTTCCAAAGTAAAATAGTCCAAAGTTTAATTTTTACAAAAATCTCTGGTTTAAACAATGTAAATATAGTAAATAGAGCAATCATAATTATCAATATGGCTAAAATTGCAACATAATCGAATTCTGTCCAACGGCTTATTACTGTAGGACTGGAGAAAGAAAAATAAATCAATATAAAAATGCTTATTAATCCAAGAGTTAAACCTAAAACTTTCCATGTACTAGCTGGTTTTTCGTTTATTAATGTCTCTTCAATTTTTGTATCTCGTCCTTTATTTAGCAGATTAATTATCATAATTGCAGATATAATAGCCAGAAGCCAACCTATACATTGAAACCAGCTATAGGTAGAAATATCAAGTCCTGTACCTAGAGTTCTAAAAAAAATTGAAGATACAATGGCAAAACCGAGTCCCAGACCTAATGTCTTGCTATCGTTCTCCTGATTACTTAAATCTTTTTTCTGAAGAAATACTGGAAAAAAAATCAGGAAACACCCAACACCAAGTCCTGAGATTATCATTTTAAATTGAACTTCAAGCATTACTTCAACAACTCTGCAGACAATCATAACTTCTCCAATGATTACCATCAATTTGTCCGGGAAGCTTTTTCTAAAAAGAAATAGCACAGCTGGTGATAAGAAAAACAGGAGTGCCAAGACATTTTCATTTAATTCGACTTCGATTAAATTTAGAGCATATATTGCCTCAAGGAAATCTGAACATAATTGCAAGAAAAATAAGAACATAATTGAAACTAGCACTAATTCTGAATAGATTTGGCTAAAAAATTTTTTGTTAGAAGACATGATGAATATAAAAATGATGATTATACTTAAAAAGATATTTGTTACTTCTCTGAATATATTACAGCGAGAATTTCTATGATATTTATTCTAAAAATAAGTTGAATTAATTATAATTTTTTCTTAATTTTTTCCAAATTATCTCCAAGACCAATAACTATAGCATCATAATGGTATCCGTCAAGCTCTTCTCCTCTACAATCCATACTCAAACCTTGTTCCCTACACCATCGACCTAATTCTTGCACCTCTTGATGAGAGAAAACACTTGCATCAATAAAAAAGATTGACCTAAGATTCGGAACATCCTTAATTGGGTGGATCTTTGTTATTGGGTTTTTAAATACCTCGAAATCGTATAGGTTTAATAAACCATTGATACCTTTTATTTCAGTTATTTGATTATAAGTTAAATCTAAATTGCGAAGCGTAATAAGGTTTCCAAGACCTTTTATCTCGGTAATCTGATTATGGGTCAAATTGAGCGTATCAATGTTATAAAGGTTATCAAGCCCCTTACTCTCGGTAATCTTATTGTTCCCTAAATATAAATCTCTCAAATTTCTGAGGTTATCCAAACCTTTAATCTCGATAATTTGATTATCAGATAATCTGAGATAATCTAAATTAATTAAATTATCGAGTCCTTTAATTTCAGTAATTTGATTCCCATGCAATTTTAACTTCTTTAATTTATGAAGATTATCTAGACCCTCAATTTCTTGTATCCGATTTCCCACTAAATGTAATTCTCTTAAATGTATTAGGCTTTCAAGCCCTTCTATTTTTCGTATGCAGTCGCTGCTTAAAGTTAATATCTCTAAATTTTTAAGCAAATTGAGAAATTCTAAATTTTTAAATTTACATCTAGAAATATGGAGATTCAAAAGATTTGAAAAATGCGCGAGCATCTTTGAATCTTCAATATCAATATCGCTTAAATGGAGATGGTAAACTCGCATTCGCCAATTTGTATTAAAATATAAGATGTTCTCTTGATGACCATATTTTGTAAGAATATTTAATAAAAATTCTCTCTCAGTTCTATCCGAAATCCTCTTAATCTCTTTAAGTTGAGACTCCACTACGGCCTGTATCCTTGCTCTCTTGGATTCGGGATCTCCTCGAGCGGCTTCTTCTCCCTCCAATGCATCCAAAAAAACTTATCCGAAATATCTTACCACTTTTTATTTCGCATTTCTCAATAGTCTAATAATAAATAAGAAAAAAAAGATGCTTAAATATTTTTACACCCTCCCGATTTTGCGTTTAATCCACTAATCCACATTCCGAATATTGGGAAAATAATTATTTAATTTATCAAATTACAAAATTTTGATAACTTTTGTGCTCATCCAATATAAAGGTCGTAAAAGTATCTTCAATTTCTTCAGAATCATAAAGTCCTTTCATGAATTTACCAAAATCTTCAATTTCTTTAACTCTAATTACAGCAAATAATCCATATTGCTCTCCAATCCTAAATAAGTCAGTTATTTCTTCTTTTTTCTCTAATTTCAATGCGATTTCATTATATTTTGAAGAATCTTTTGGTTTAATTCGTACGATAAATTTTCCATTATATCCTATTTTTTTGGGGTTAAAATTAATCGCATAATTAAGAATAATGCCATAATCTTCAAGTTTTTTTATCCTATGATATATAGTTGATTGAGATACTTCTTTATTATAATTTCTTTTAAAGATTTTAGTAATTTCATAAGTAGAAATTAATTTCAAGTCTTGATCTTGTTGAAGTATTTTCAGGATTATATAATCAATTTCATCTACTTTATGACTTTGATTTAAATTGACTTCAGACAGTTTAATACCATTTGTTTTAAATACTTTTATGGTATCTACAATCTGGTATTTTCTAAAGCTCGAATTTGCTAATACTTTATCTAATAAATTTAACACCTTGTTAAATTCATCAGTATTTTTAAAAATAAAAAGTCCAATTAGTGAAAATTCTCCTAAAATGCCGTCTAACATTTTTAATTGAGGGATTTTTAATAGTTCCTCCAAAATTTGCGGTTCATTTGGATTTGTCTTGATTTCTACGATAACAAATTTTAAGTTTGGTTGTATATGGGGATTAATATTAATTGTAAAATTATTAATTATATTATTTAACTTTAAATTATTGAAATTATTTATAATTGTTTTTCTAGCTAGTTTGAAATCTTTGGAGATCTTTGATATTATTGGTTTTGTCTTAGAATTTAACTTTTTTAATAATTTTATATGTTTAACTTGAATCTTGATATTTTCCATACTAATTCAATTAATTAATTGTGTAAATATATCTCTTATTATGTATGATTTTTTTAAGATTATATTTAAATATTATCATTAAATTATTAGACTAATAAAAAAAATTTCAATATAAGAAAGTGGTTAAATTATGGTAAAATATAAAGTTGCAGATGAGAGTTTAGCGGAAAAAGGGAAAGAAGCATTATATATTGCCGAACGGAAAATGCCAGTAGTAGCTAAAGTAATAAGAGAACGTTTCGAAAAAGAAAAACCGCTTAAGGGAGTTACAATTGCTGGATGCCTTCATATTACAAAGGAAACGGGAATTTTAGCTCGAACTTTAATCGCTGGAGGGGCAGAAGTGGCATTATGTGGATCAAACCCATTATCTACCCAAGACGATGTTGCTGCAGCCTTAGCAGAAGAGGGAGTTAATGTTTTCGCATGGCATGGAAATACCAGTGAAGAATTCTATTGGTGTATAAGACAATGTCTAGATTTAAAACCAAATATTCTTATTGATGATGGAGGAGATCTTATTGTAACCGCACACCAAGAGTATCCCAATTTACTTAAAGCAGGAAATTTTTGGGGATGCCAAGAAGAAACTACAACCGGAGTAAAGCGATTTAAAGCTATGGAAAAACAAGGAGTGTTAAAAGTTCCACTTTTTCCTGTTAATGATGCAAGATGTAAGAATCAATTTGATAATGAACTTGGAACTGGCCAAGGTATTATTTCAGCAATCGATGGAATGCATATCTTAATGGCAGGAAAAAATTGTGTAATTGCAGGATTTGGACATTGTTCAAGTGGGATGGCTTTAAGAGCAAGAGGATTAGGAGCTAATGTAACTGTCACAGAAGTAGACCCAATTAAAGCATTAAAAGCAAAATATACTGGCTATAATGTTATGCCTATAGATGAGGCAGTTAAAAATGCGGATGTTATTTTCACTGCTACTGGATGTAAAAATGTCATTGATGAGAGACATTTTAAAGATTTTAAAGATGGTTTAATCTTGGGGAATTTGGGTCATTTTGATGTCGAAATAAATGTAGCGAAGTTGAGAGAATTTGCAAAAAGTGTAAAACCTATTCGACAAGACGTAGAGGAGTTTACTTTACCAAATGGAAATCGTGTTTACCTTTTAGCTCAAGGTAGGCTTGCTAATTTGGTTATTTCAGAAGGACACCCAAGTGAAGTAATGGATATGAGTTTTGCATTACAAGCATTAGTTTCAGAGTATATAGTGAAAAATAAGCAAGATTTAAAGCCAGGAATGATAACGAACCCAGAGGATATTGTCGATCAAATCGGTTATCTTAAATTGCAATCTATGGGAATTAAAATTGATAAATTAACTGAAGAACAATATAACTATATCCACGGTTATGCCGAAGGAACTTAATTTTTTTTCATTTTTTTATCTTTTTTTTAATTATTTTAAGATTATCACTTTAGTAATTTGAAGATTCTCCGTGGATTTTAGAAATAATTGAGCGAATTAGACGTCTCTTCAAATGATCTACAAATCAGATTTACAAGTCCCGGTAATAAAGAATAAAAAATTAGAAATTAATTAGATGAATCTATCAATTTTATATAATTTATGCAAATCTCTAGTACTTTCCCTAAAGATTCTTTATCAACAACTTCTGGCGTATCTTCTCTGGTATGATAAAAAGGTGGAAGTTCTTCTTTAAGATCAAGTCCAGATATTGTTACAGCAGGTAACCCTTTACGAACAAAAGCAGCTCCATCAGTTGCACCAAAAGTGAGAGGGCCAGTTTTAATAT